>NZ_CATNLY010000004.1 GCF_950100655.1 Pleomorphomonas sp. T1.2MG-36 | reverse complement strand
ATAGCAAATGCTGGCGTTCTGAAGCGGTCAGGAATTGGCCTCTGATCATCCCGCAATCAGAATCCATCAGAACCTATTCCGCAAGCCTTCCCAGCTATTTGCCGGGATTCTACGGAGTCGGGGTATAAAACAAATATTTAGCGCAGCGTTTTCGGCCTCCACCCCCACACCATCGCGCACCACCGGTGGCCTACGCTCTCCACCTTCACACCACGAGTGAGGCCCGCCCCTATCCATCTTCTCCCCCACTTTGGACCACCCCCACTTTCCAAATCGATTTGGTGCGTGTTATCCCGGGGATCATGACGACGATTTCCAAAGTTGCAGAACTGGCAGGGGTGTCGCGGACGACCGTTTCGCACGTGATCAACCATGCCGAACGCGTGTCGCCCCAGCTCCGGGCCAAGGTGTCGGCGGCGATTGCCGAGCTTGGCTATCTGCCCAACTCGCAGGCGCGCAGCCTTCGCACCGGCCGCACCAACGTCATCGCGGTGCTGATCCCCGACGTGCTGAACCCGTTCTACACCGAGCTGGTCAAGGCCATTCAGGGCGCGCTGGAGGAGCTGGGCCTCGACACGCTGATCTTCAACACCGACGTGCCCGGCGGGCGCTCGCAGATCCACGGCGACGAATACCTGCGCCAGATCAGCCAGCGCGGCGTCGACGGCCTGATCGTCGGCGATTTCGCGCTGCACGGCATGCTCGACCGGCTACGCGAGCTGACCACGCCCACCGTGTTCATCGGCTCCCTGCCCGAGCCGATCGTCGACGTGGTGGAGCTCGACGACTACAACGGCGCCGCCCAGATGGCCGAGCACCTGTTGTCGCGCGGCCACCGGCGCATCGCCGTGGTCAGCGGCCCGGCCAGCTTCCGCGAGGCCGACCGGCGCACGCGCGGCTTTGCCGACGCCCTGGCCAAGGCCGGCCATCCGCTCGACCGCAGTCTCCTGCGCGAGGGAACCTATCTTCAGCCGTCGGGGCGCGCCGCGGTGGCATGGCTGTGCGAGGAACACGGCCACGACATGCCGAGCGCGGTTTTTTTTGCCAATTCCCTGATGGCCATCGGCGCGCTGACCGAGTGCTACGACCGCAAGATCCGCATTCCCGAGGACATCGCGGTCGCCACCTTCGATCAGATCGCCCAACTGGAGGACGTCCGGCCGCGTTTGACGACGGTCGGCAACAGCCCGGCGGAGCTGGGGCGGCGCGCCGTCTCCATGCTGAACGAACGCCTTGCCGGGCTCGACGAACCACCACGCAAGTTCACAGTACCCTGTTTTCTGCAAGCATTTGATACTGCCTAGGTTTTCCTAGGGAGAAGGCGCGTGGGGCTGGTAACTGGGAGGAAAAAGTGACCAGAAGCACAAGCAACTCGGAAAACACGTTCCGCATTTCGCGCCGCCGCATCCTGCAGGCCGGCGCGGGTCTCGGCGCCCTGGCGATGCCCTTCGTCAACACGCGCTATTCCTTCGCGGCGGGCGCGCCGCTGAAGTTCTGGCAGTTCTACGCGCCGGGCGGCGACGTGCCGGCGCAGTCCAAGTGGTTCGAGGACGCCGTCGCCGGCTGGAATGCCAGCCACGACCAGAAGATCGAACTCGAATACGTGCCGAACAGCGACTACATGAACGGCACCAAGCTCTCCACCGCCTTCGCCTCGGGAACCGGGCCGGACATCTTCATCGTCAGCCCCGGCGACTTCCTGCGCTACTACAACGGCGGCGTGCTGCAAGACCTGACGCCCTACATTGATGCCCAGGCGCAGGCCGACTTCCCCGAAAGCGTTATCGCCAACCGCAAGGTCGACGACAAGATCTTCGGCATTCCCATGGAAGTCGAGCCGATGGCCATGTTCTACTCGGTCAAGGCCTTCGAGGAAGCCGGCCTCAACGAGAACGACGTGCCCACCACCTGGGACGAGCTGCTTGAAGTGGCCGGCAAGCTGACCACCGACAAGCGCTACGGCGTGCTGTTCGACACCAACCCCGGCTACTACCAGAACTTCACCTGGTATCCCTTCCTGTGGCAGGGCGGCGGCGAGTTCCAGGGCGCCGACGGCAAGTCGGCCTTCAACTCGCCGGCCACCGTGCAGGCGCTGAAGTTCTGGCAGGACGCGATCAAGACCGGCGTCGCCCCGCGCCAGGTGCTGGGCGGCGGCGGCTTCGCGGCGGCGGCCAACCTCGGCTCGGGCTTCGCCGCCATCCAGAACGTCGGCATCTGGGCCATCGCCGAACTGAACGCCAACGCGTCGAAAGTGCCCTACGGCATCTTCAAACTGCCGATCCCCAAGGGCGGCAAATACGTGACGGTGGGCGGCGGCTGGGCTTTCGTCGCCAACGCCCACGGCGCCAACCCCGATGCCGCCGGCCAGTTCTGCGCCTGGGTGCTCGCCTCCATGGACAAGGGCTCGGTCGATCGCGTGGTCAACTGGTGCACGGTCGCCAAGTCCGACATGCCGCCGCGCCAGTCGGCGCTTCAGGCGGGCGGCGACGACTTCCTGTCCGGCAACATGGGCAAGTTCTCCAAGGAGGTCTACCCCGGCACCCGCGCAGAGCCGCGCGTGCCGCCGGAGGTCTACAAGATCATCTCCGACGCCATCCAGGAGACCATGCTCGGCGGGCAGGATCCGGCCGCCGTCGCCGAGGCCGCCTCGCAGCAGCTGGACGCCTTCTTCGCGGGCTACTCCGGGGCGCGGATCCTCTGAGATGGCGGGCACAGCCTCAAATCAGGTGCCGGCGGGTCTTCCCGCCGCCACCGGCCTGACCTCGCGCCAGCGCGAGGCCATCGCCGGCTATGTCTTCGTGCTGCCCGATGCCCTGGGCCTCCTTGTCTTCATCGGCATTCCGATGGTGCTGGCGCTGGCCCTGGCCTTCTTCGACGTCGACGGCTTCGGCGGCTACCGCTTCGTCGGCCTCAAGAACTACCAGCGCCTGGCGCTCGACCCGCTGTTCTGGAAAAGCTTCTGGGTCACCGCCACCTACGTGGTCTGGCTGGTGCCGGCGCTCTACGTCTCCGGGCTCGGCCTGGCGCTGCTGGTCAAGCGCACCAACGCCTTCAACGGCGCGATGCGCTCGCTGTTCTTCATGCCGCAGATGGTCAGCCTCGTCGTGGTGGCGCTGGTCTGGCAGGTGCTGGCCGTCGACAAGATCGGCATGATCCCCCGCCTCGTGTCGACGATGGGCCTCGGCAGCGTGTCCTTCCTCGGCAGCCCGGAGCTGGCGCTGTTCGCGGTGATCTTCGTCAGCGTCTGGTTCCTGATGGGCTTCTACATGCTCATCTTCCTGGGCGGCCTGCAGGACATCCCCAACGAATATTACGAGGCCGCCCGCATCGACGGCGCCGGCCCGCTGACGTCCTTCTGGTACATCACGCTGCCGCTGCTGAGGCCCACCAGCTTCTTCGTGCTGATCGTGTCGATGGTCGCCGCCGTCGCCGGCGCCCAGACCTTCGATCTCGTCTACGTCATGACGCGCGGCGGCCCGGCCAACTCCACCATGATGACCATCTACTACATCTACCAGCAGGCCTTTCAGTACAACGCCTTCGGCTACGCCGGAGCGCTGGCCTCCATCGTGGTCCTGGCCCTGATGGCGATCACCATCCTGCTGTTCGTTCTCACCCGGGGCGGGAGGTTCAACTATGAATAGGCCCGGCCTCGCCTTCACCCTGTCGCAGGTCCGCATCGTCCGCGGCGTGCAGATGCTGGTCACGCTGATCCTGGCGCTGATGACCGTCTTCCCGCTGTTCTGGATGATCTCCACCGCCTTCAAGGAGCCGGCGGACGTCTTCTCCATGACCCTCGTGCCGGAAGCGCCGACGCTGCAAAACTTCGTCTACGTGTTCACCGAGGTCAACTTCCTGCGCTACCTGTTCAACACGCTGGTCGTCTCCGCCTCGGTCACGCTGATCGCGCTGCTGTTCCACTCCATGTCGGGCTACGCGCTGGCGCGGCTGCGCTTTCCGGGGCGCGAGGTCATCTTCCTGACCATGTTCTCCACCTTCCTGGTGTCGCTGCCGGTCATCATCGTGCCGCTGTTCATCCTGGTGCGCACGCTCGGCATGCTGAACTCCTATGCCGGGCTGATCGTGCCGGCCATCTTCAACGCCTTCGGCATCTTCCTGCTGCGGCAATACTACCTGTCGATCCCGCGCGAGCTGGAGGAGGCGGCGGTGATCGACGGCGCCGGCTACTGGCGCATCTACTGGAGCCTGATCCTGCCGCTCAGCCGGCCGCTGCTGTCCTCGCTGGCCATCCTGTTCTTCCTCACCAACTGGAACGCCTTCCTGTGGCCGCTGACCATCACCAGCGACCAGAACCTGTGGATGGTCCAGGTCGGCATCGCCGCCTTCAAGGGGCAGTACAGCGCATCGTGGAACTACATCATGGCCGCCTCCACCATCGTGGCGGCGCCCACCCTGATCCTGTTCCTGATCTTCCAGCGCCAAATCATGGATTCCATCAAGACGAGCGGCCTCAAGTAGTCCGCCAAGGAGAAGCCTCGAATGTCCAATCTCGGCCTGTCACCGTTGCGGGGCCTTGCCAAGCTGCGCAAGGCGAAAACCCGGCGGTTTTCCAGCTACGACCGCACCGGCGGCAACGACGACCGCCTCCACATCGCCACCGGCGAGACGGTGACCATCGCCGAGGCCGACGGCGCCGGCATCGTCACCCACATCTGGGTGACCATCGCCTGCGTGAGCCCGCACCACCTGCGCAAGATCATCCTGCGCGCCTACTGGGACGGCGAGAGCGAGCCGAGCATCGAGGCGCCCATCGGCGACTTCTTCGGCATGGGCCACGCCAAGGCGAAGAACTTCTGGAGCCTGCCGCTGCAGATGAGCCCGCAGGACGGCAAGGGCTTCAACTGCTACTTCCCCATGCCCTTCGCCAGCCACATGAAGTTCACCGTCACCAGCGAGGCCGAGGACGAGGTCCAGTTCTACTACTACGTCGACCTCGAGCTGCACGACCGGCTGGAGGACGACATGGGCCGCTTCCACGCCCAGTTCCGCCTGATGCGCCCCGAGGCGGCCGACGAGGCCGGCATGTCCAACGAGGCGTTCCAGCTCGGCGGCGCCAACACCGATCCGGCGCAGAACTACGTCATCCTCGACGCCGCCGGGCACGGCCATTACGTCGGCTGCACCTACAACGTCTATTCGCTGCGCCGCCACGCCGGCTGGGACTGGTACGGCGAGGGCGACGACATGATCTTCGTCGACGGCGAGCCGGGCCTGTCGGTGCCCGACGCCGGCCGCCGGCGCCAGATCGCCGACGAGCCGGACCTGCCCGAGCTGCTGCCGCACCCCGAAACCAGCCCCGGCGCCAACGACGCCTGGCCGCCCACCCTGCACGGCACCGGCACGGAGGACTATTTCAACACCTCCTGGTGCCCGACCCAGGAGTACAGCGCGCCCTATCACGGCATCATCGCCGGCGGCGGCCCCAACTGGACCGATCCGGTGTCGGTCTACCGCTTCCACGTCGAGGACCCCGTGGTGTTCCAGCGGCAGATCCGGGTGACCATCGAGCACGGCCACGCCAACCGGCGCGGCGATTCCATCTCCTCGGTCGCCTACTGGTACCAGGCCGAACCGCACAAGCCCTTCGACGCCTTCCCCGCCCGCGAGGACCGGCTGCCCGACTTTCGCCCCCTCTTCGAGAGGCGCGGCCCCAAGGAGTAGGACCTGAACCATGGCGTCGATCGGTTTGGACAACATCGTCAAGGCATATGGCAGCCTGGAAGTGATCCACGGCGTGTCGGTGGACATCGAGGACGGCGACTTCGTCGTCCTCGTCGGGCCGTCCGGCTGCGGCAAGTCGACGCTGCTCAGGATGATCGCCGGCCTGGAAGACATCACCGCCGGCACGCTCAGCATCGGCGGCATGGTCGTCAACAACCTGCCGCCCAAGAAGCGGAACATCGCCATGGTGTTCCAGAACTACGCGCTCTACCCGCACATGACGGTCGGCCAGAACATGGGCTTCTCGCTGAAGCTCGGCGGCGTGCCCAAGGCCGAGATCGGCCGCAAGGTGGAGGCGGCCGCCGCCGTGCTGGGCCTCTCCGCCCTGCTCGACCGCTTCCCCGGCCAGCTCTCCGGCGGCCAGCGCCAGCGCGTCGCCATGGGCCGGGCCATCGTGCGCGACCCGCAGGTGTTCCTGTTCGACGAGCCGCTCTCCAACCTCGACGCCAAGCTGCGCGTCGTCATGCGCGCCGAGATCAAGTCGCTGCAGGCGAGCCTCGGCACTACCACCGTCTACGTCACCCACGACCAGGTCGAGGCGATGACCATGGCCGACAAGATCGTGGTGATGAACGAGGGCCGCGTCGAACAGATCGGCAGCCCGCTGACGCTGTTCAACGAACCCGACAACGTCTTCGTGGCAAGCTTCATCGGCTCGCCGGTGATGAACTTCATCCCCGGCCGGCTGACGGCGACGGGCCCCGGCCCGGCCTTCGTCGCCGGCGCCCTCACCCTGCCGCTGCCGCAACTGCCGTTCGGCGTGCCGGCCGACACCGACGTCATCCTCGGCATCCGCCCGCAATACTGGCGCCGCGACCCAGAGGGCTTCCCCGCCGAGGTGGAGGTCATCGAACCCACCGGCTCGGAAACCCAACTCGAAGTCTCCCTGCACGGCCACCGCCTCACCGTCGTCCTCCACGAACAACTCGACATCCGCCGCGGCGACAAGGTCACGCTCCTGCCCGAGGCCGACAAGATGCTGTTCTTCGACGCCGAGTCCGAGAAGCGCCTGGGGTAGGCCCAAGTATCTGTTTTATATCACATTCCTGTCATCCCCGCGAAGGCGCTATGGCATGCACACATTTGCGATGTGCCTATCCTTGGTGAGGAGAAAACCGCGAGGGCGAAGGCTTGATATCTGGTCCGCCTTTCCCGCGTCGCTATCGTTGCGCAATGCGTGCACGGGCGCTCTATATCAGCGTTGCACTCCGTTCTGCCTGAGGTCCTCGCCTTCGCAAGGAAGACGATCTATATATATGTTTTTATTATATAATTCTGTCATCCCCGCGAAGGCGGGGACCTCAGGCAGAAAAGGGCAAGGGAGACCTATAGGACCCCCCTGTTTCACGGAGCCCGATATCAACCGCCCACCCCACCTTCCTGAGGTCCTCCTTGAATTCACTCGTGAATTCAAGCGGCCTTCGCGGGGATGACAGTTAATTGATATGAAACAAATAATTAGCCCATCGCTTACGGCCTACACACCCGCAACAACGCGCCCCTATCACGCTCCCCTTCCCTCGGGCGCCCGATATCACTCCCCCCCATCCTGCCCGAATTCAAGTCGCTTTCGCAGCGGAGGACAGCCATATGGATGTGGCCACCGAAGCGGCCATCTTTGCAGAAGACTTTCTCAGAGATAAGCCTGTAAACATATGATAATCATCGATCTTCATTAAAGCTTGTGGCGGCCATGAAATCGGCCAGAAAGCAGGACGGATGACGATCCCCGACGATGGCGTCGCAGAACGCTTTGGGCGTGGACGATTGGGCTTCCGCGGTCCCGGAAATGGAACCGGAGCACAGTCATTGGCAGAGAGCATCATGCGCTTGTTGAAGTTTGGGTTGGTTGCCGTCGCCGTTGTCGTCGCCGGTCTCTGGTTGACCGAGGCTTATGCTGCCGAAGAGGGCCATTTCAAAACACCGGAAGAGGCCATTACCGCCTTCATGGAGGCGGTGAAGAAACAGGATTTCGAGGCCATTCTGGCAACGACCGCCGTCGATCGCATGAGCGAGGGCTACGACTTCGTGGCGCAAGCCGGGCAGCTCAAGGTGATCATGCCCTCTTTCGCGATGCCGGCCAGCGATCCCTTTTTCATCTCGGTCAACAAAGCATTCTACGCGGGTCTGATTGCAAAAGATGTCCAGTTTCTCACTTACAGTCTGATGCTGGCGAACAATCCAGTGATCATAGACGCGCTTCTGGACGGCCAAACTTACGCCAGTCCAAACTATCCGACAGCTGCGAGGGATATGTTCGACGCTGTACAGGCAGAGCGCCTGTCAGAACTTTCAATTTCGAAAATCGGCACCCCGTTGCCAGAAAAAGTGAACAGCGAACGGCAACAGCGCCTTTTTTCCAAACACGCCAAGTTTTTTCAGGGTGACGCCGAAACCGAACGTGTTGCCCTTCTTTCGTTCGACGGACGCGATTTTCTGATCGGCTTCAGTCTGATCCGCTTCGGCGACGACTGGCTTGTCGAGGGGACGAGGCCGTGGATAGCTGAGACCAGTCGTATGGGGGGCGCCAAGCGGACCACGCCGGATGAATTCGAGGCGCTGATCCGGTAGGCATTCCATCCGGCGAATGCTCCGGATCGCCAGGGGAACCCGATACGACCCTCATCACCTTCTCGTCCCGAGGTCCCCGCCTGCGCGGGGATGACAGCTTGATAGGGAGGGGAGACCGTATAACTAGTTGTTCTATATATCATTCTCCTGTCATCCCCGCGCAGGCGGGGACCTCAGGCAGAAAAGGGCAAGGGAGACCTATAGGGCACCGCTGTTTCACGGAGCCCGATATCAACCGCCCACCCCACCTTCCTGAGGTCCCCGCCTGCGCGGGGATGACAGTTAATTGATATGAAACAAATAATTAGCGCATCGCTTACGGCCTACACACCCTCACCGACGCGCCCCTATCAAGCTCCCCTTCCCTCGGGCGCCCGATATCAACCGCCCACCCCACCTTCCTGAGGTCCCCGCCTTCGCGGGGATGACGGCTTGATAGGGAGGGGAGACCGTATAACTAGTTGTTCTATATATCATTCTCCTGTCATCCCCGCGCAGGCGGGGACCTCAGGCAGAATGGGGCGAGCGGCTGATATAGCGCTCCCCTCACAACCAACAGCTTGAAGCGCCGACCCGGATCTCCCAGATCGGCGCTCCTATGCTTGCTCGTAGGGCTCGCAGAGCCTGGAGCGAAATTCGCTGGGGTGCGGCATCCCTGGGCATCCGCTTGGCCCGAAAAGTCTGCAACTTTTCGGGCGGATGCCCTTGGCGACGGCTTCGAGAACCGGAGCGCAGCGGACATCAAGTCCGTGAGCACCGGAAGCGCAGAAGACTAAGCCATATGCCCGCCCCAGCGGATTTCGACCAGGCTCTAGAAGAAGCCCAGCTTCTTGGGGTTGTAACTCACCAGCAGGTTCTTGGTCTGCTGGTAGTGGTCGAGCATCATCGAGTGGGTTTCGCGGCCGATGCCGGACTGCTTGTAGCCGCCGAAGGCCGCGTGGGCCGGGTAGGCGTGGTAGCAGTTGGTCCAGACGCGGCCGGCCTGGATGTTGCGGCCGAAGCGATAGAGGCGGTTGGCGTCGCGGCTCCATACGCCGGCGCCGAGGCCGTAGAGCGTGTCGTTGGCGATCTCCAGCGCCTCGTCCTCGTCCTTGAAGGTGGTGACGGAGACCACCGGGCCGAAGATCTCTTCCTGGAACACGCGCATCTTGTTGTTGCCCTGGAAGACGGTCGGCGTCACGTAGTAGCCGCCTTCGAGGTCGCCGCCGAGGTGGGCGCGCGAGCCGCCGGTCAGCACCTTGGCGCCCTCCTCGCGGCCGATGTCGAAGTAGCCGAGGATCTTGTTGAGCTGCTCCTCGGAGGCCTGGGCGCCGATCATCGTGTCCGGATCGAGCGGGTTGCCCTGCTTGATGGCGTGGACGCGGGTCAGCGCCCGCTCGATGAACTTGTCGTAGATGCTTTCCTGGATCAGGGCGCGGCTCGGGCAGGTGCAGACCTCGCCCTGGTTGAGGGCGAACATCACGAAGCCCTCGATGGCCTTGTCGAAGAAGTCGTCATCCTCGGCCAGCACGTCGGAGAAGAAGATGTTGGGCGACTTGCCGCCCAGTTCCAGCGTCACCGGAATGAGGTTCTGCCCGGCATACTGCATGATCAGCTTGCCGGTGGAGGTCTCGCCGGTGAAGGCGATCTTGGCGACGCGCTTGGAGGACGCCAGCGGCTTGCCCGCCTCGAGGCCGAAGCCGTTGACGACGTTGAGCACGCCCGGCGGCAACAGGTCGCCGATGATCTCCATCAGCACCAGGATCGAGGCCGGCGTCTGCTCGGCCGGCTTCAGCACCACGCAGTTGCCGGCGGCCAGTGCCGGCGCCAGCTTCCAGGCGGCCATCAGGATGGGGAAGTTCCAGGGGATGATCTGGCCGACGACGCCCAGCGGCTCGTGGAAGTGATAGGCGATGGTGTCGTGGTCGATCTCGGACAGCGTGCCCTCCTGGGCGCGCAGGCAGCCGGCGAAGTAGCGGAAATGGTCGATGGCGAGCGGAATGTCGGCCGCCGTCGTCTCGCGGATCGGCTTGCCGTTGTCCCAGGTCTCGGCCAGCGCCAGGCGACCGAGGTTCTCCTCCATGCGGTCGGCGATGCGGTTGAGGATGTAGGCGCGCTGGGCGACGTTGGTCTTGCCCCAGGCCTCGCGGGCGGCGTGGGCGGCATCCAGCGCCAGCTCGATGTCGGCGGCTTCCGACCGCGCCACTTCGCAGAGCTTCTGGCCGGTGATCGGCGACAGGTTGTCGAAGGTGCGCCCGCTCAGCGCATCCTTGAACTCGCCGCCGATGTAGTTGCCATACTTGGTGCGGAACGGCAGATCGGCGGCCTTGACGGTGCTCTGATACGTCATCTTGTCCTCCCAGACAGGTCGCGCGTTCATCGCGCTGTCAGGAGAGTTGCGTACGTGAAATCCAATATCCAGCCGGCTCGCTACCGCCGCGGGCTGCCAGTGTCGCAGTTCTGCGACAGTCGAATGGGGGGAGTGACAGTCCGAGGCGCGACGGCGGCCTGCGCTTGAAATTCGCTGGGGTGCGGCATCCCTGGGCATCCGCTTAGCCCGAAAAGTCTGCAACTTTTCGGGCGGATGCCCTTGGCGACGCGTTCGAGAACCGGAGCGGAGCGAACTTAAGGTTCGTGAGCACCGGAAGCGCAGAATGCTAAGCTAGATGCCCGCCCCAGTAGAATTTCTAGTGCAGGCCGAGCTTGTTGAGTTTGCGGTGCAACGTCGCGCGGCTGATGCCGAGCAGTTCGGCGGCGTGCGACACGTTTCCGCGCGCCCTCGCCAGGGCGCGCTGAACCACCGCCCGTTCGCCGGCGGCCAGGTCGTCGGCCTCGCGCTCGCGGGCGATCAGGTCGCCGATCGGGGTGCGGCCGTCGAGGTCCGCCGCGCTCAGCCCCAACAGTTGGCGGGCGGCGCGGGTGGCGCCGACGATCAGTTCGTGTCCGTCGACGGCCAGAAGGGTGTCGGCCCGCCCCTCGGGCGACGGCGCCAGAATGATGCGACGGCCGGGGAAGGCGCGGCGGAACAGATCGCACTCGATGCGCCGCGCCGCGTCGACCACCGACTGGGCGATCAGCGTCAGGAAGCCTTCGGTCAGGTCGGCCCGGCAGGAGGAGACGTCGATCACCGCCGCCAGTTGCCCGTCGGCGTCATGGATCGGCGAGGAGGTGCAGCTCAGAAGCGCGTTGCGGCTGAAGAAGTGCTGGTCGCGGTGGATGGTCACCGGCCGCTGCTCGGCGATGGCGGTGCCGATGCCGTTGGTGCCCTGGCTACCCTCGCTCCATGGCGTGCCGATCCACAGGCCCCACTCGCTGAAGGTGGCGTCGTCGCCGGCCGCGCCACGCCGTTCCAGCGGCACGCCGTTGCGGTCGGCCAACAGCACGCAGCAGCCGACGCCGCCGACGGCGGCATGCAGGCGGTCCATGGCGCTTTCCGCGCAGGCGATCAGCGGCTCCAGCGGCTGCCGGGCCAGTGTGATCTCGTGGTCGGTCAACCGCCAGACGGGCGGGCTGGGCGACGCCGGATCGAGCTTGTGCAGCTCCTGCGACCGGTGCCACGACGCGGCGATCACCGATCGCGCCGCCCCATCTGCGGCCAGCGTATCCCTGATGTGCCGTGCGTGAAGTTCATCTGACCTGTCCACGCTTTTCCTCCTCGAGAAGCGTTGGCCACGACGTCCTGAACGTCCTCCTGCCCTCCACCGTCCTCCGCGTGGGCCGCCTCAAGCATCATCCGACCGGAGTGGAACGCGGATCGAAGATGATGCGGAGCACGCCCGCGACGCCGATCCTCCTCACCGGATCGAGCCGCGCCCTACGGGAAACTCCCAATAGGGGACCCTTCATAATCTTGTTTTCCGAGGTAGACAATTCGCCCAAAAGACTCGGCGCGGCGACCGGCCCGACGGCAGGTTGCAGCGAGAGTGTCCGACGATATCGGGGATCCAGACGCGTTGGCCGCCGGTACAACCCGCACCACCCTCTCGTCCCGAGGTCCTCGCTTTCGCGCAACCTATGTATTTGTTTTCAATCATATAAAGCCGTCATCCTGCGCGAAGACGCATGACCCCAGGCAGAACAGAGCGAGCGGCCCATATAGCGCTCCCCCTACTCAATGCCGCCCGATACGACCCGCACCACCTTCTCGTCCTGAGGTCCTCGCCTTCGCAAGGATGACTGCGTGATATGAAGGGCGCAGCGATCCGCCGCTCGCAAGCTCCTCGCTGGCTCCACGGCAACCACGAACAACGCCGCCATGAGGGCACGCAAGCGCTATCCGATTGTTTCCTATATATAAATCTGTCATCCTTGCGAAAGCCGCTTGAATTCGCGCGCGAATTCAAGGTGTACCTCAGGCAGAATGGAGCGATCGGCTGATATAGCTCTCCCCATATTCAATGCCGCCCGATACGACCCGCACCACCTTCTCGTCCCGAGGTCCTCGCCTTCGCAAGGATGACTGCGTGATATGAAGGGGGCAGCGATCCGCCGCTCGCAAGCTCCTCGCTGGCTCCACGGCAACCACGAACAACGCCGCCATGAGGGCACGCAATCGCTATCCGGTTGTTTCCTATATATAAATCTGTCATCCTTGCGAAAGCGAGGACCTCNGCGGCCCATATAGCGCTCCCCCTACTCAATGCCGCCCGATACGACCCGCACCACCTTCTCGTCCCGAGGTCCTCGCCTTCGCAAGGATGACTGCGTGATATGAAGGGCGCAGCGATCCGCCGCTCGCGAAACTCCTCGCTGGCTTCCCGCGCCAGCACGGGAACAACGAGCGGCGATCTATAGGGGCACGCAAGCGCTATCCAATTGTTTTCTATATATAAATCTGTCATCCTGCGCGAAGGCCGCTTGAATTCGCGCGCGAATTCAAGGTGTACCTCAGCCAGAACAGGGCGAACCGCCGATATAGCGCTCCCCCTACTCAATGCCGCCCGATACGACCCGCACCACCTTCTCGTCTTGAGGTCCTCGCCTTCGCAAGGATGACTGCGTGATATGAAGGGGGCAGCGATCCGCCGCTCGCAAGCTCCTCGCTGGCTCCACGGCAACCACGAACAACGCCGCCATGAGGGCACGCAATCGCTATCCGGTTGTTTCCTATATATAAATCTGTCATCCTTGCGAAAGCGAGGACCTCAGCCAGAACAGAGCGAGCGGCCAATATAGCTCTCCCCATATTCAATGCCGCCCGATACGACCCGCACCACCTTCTCGTCCCGAGGTCCTGCGCCTTCGCGCAGGATGACAACCTATGTATCTGTTTTAATTAATATAATTCTGTCATCCTGCGCGAAGGCGCAGGACCTCAGGCAGAATGGAGCGAGCCGCCCATATAGCGCTCCCCCTCACCGGCTGAACAGCAACCGCCCCACGACCCTGACCCGCAGCCTGCTCACCCCGTCCGCCCTTCCACGTGGCGCTTGAAGCTGTCGAGGATCGACTGCCAGCCGGCGCGCTGGAAGTCCTCGGGATAGGTCGTCTCTGGATCGAAGCTGACGCTGACGCGGACGCCCTCGGGCCACTGCCGGAACAGCACCTCGGCCGTGCGGTCGCCGAACGCATACTCGATGCGCTGCTCGGGCACGATCTTCGTGTAGGTGCCGGCGAAGTCGAAGCCTTCGCTGCCGTCCTTCGCCTCCATGCGCGAGGAGAACGCCCCGCCCTCGCGGAGGTCGACGCTGGCCGTGGTGGTGTGCCAGTCGTCGGAGGCGGCGTTCCACGCCTTGATGTCCTCCGGGCTCACATAGGCCCGCCACACCTCGGCGATCGGCGCGGCAACGGTGGTCTCGACAGTGATGCGCATGGTTTCCCTCCTCAGTTGATAATCGATGGCAACACAAAGCCGCGGCGATTTCCGTCAGGATCGGCGTGGGTGGAGATGGGAAGGCGCTTGATATTCGCCGTTCGCCCTTTTCTGCCCGAGGTCCTCTGCCTTCGCAGAGGATGACAGAATTATATAATTGAAACAA
This sequence comes from Pleomorphomonas sp. T1.2MG-36, assembly GCF_950100655.1. Taxonomy (NCBI): domain Bacteria; kingdom Pseudomonadati; phylum Pseudomonadota; class Alphaproteobacteria; order Hyphomicrobiales; family Pleomorphomonadaceae; genus Pleomorphomonas; species Pleomorphomonas sp. T1.2MG-36. The sequence goes on along the minus strand of NZ_CATNLY010000004.1, from coordinate 39,490 downwards.
ATATCTAGCTGTCTTCCTGCGCGCAGAACGCTTGAATTCGCGCGCGAATTCAAGGAGGACCTCAGGACGAGAACTCTCCCCGGCCGATATCACGCTCCATTCAAAACTCCCCACCCCATCACCTCCCCACGAAGGTCCCGCGCCATGCACCTCCCGCCAGCCTGATCTCATCATTGACGATCGGCGCCGACAGCGTGGAGGGCAGCGCCATTCTCGTCACCAGCGGGACGTTCTCGGTGGCCTTGGTGTTGTCCAGGGTCACCGTCGTGGTGTTTCCGGAGCGGCAGAAGGCGGCGTCCCCGGTCAGCCACGGCTCGCCGGCCTTGCTGGCCGAATAGACGAGCCCGTTGGCGCCGTCGGCGATGACGATCTTCAGCGGCTTGCCATCGTCCATGGTCGTCTCCTGCCAGTTCGTCTTGATCCCCTCGGCCTTCAGCTCGGTGACGGATGTCAGGCAGGTGGCGTGGGCGAGCGTGGGCCCGCCGAGCATGACGAGGCAAACGAGCAGTCTGAGGTTTGTCGGGCTCATGATCTCCTCCTGGGTGAACCAGAGTTAGAACCCGTCCGGCGAACCAGTGTTCCCCGGCGCGGCTCCAGGAGACGCACGTCTTGCCGCTGCGAGAGGGCCGAAACGCCCCACGCATCCCTTGTCCTTGCTCTCCGCCTACCCCTCTAGCGCCGCCTCGTATCGGGCAAATGACGCCTCCACCAACGCCTTGGCCTCGCCGATCATCTGCTTGCCCTCGAAGGAGCCGTAGAGATCGGAGAAGGCCAGCGGGTCGACATGCGCCCTCAGCCGGGCCAGCGACTTGCGCCCCAGCGGAATGGCGTTGGGGTAGCTCCACATGAAGCTGGCGATGCGCCTGTCCATGCCGATCTGGATGGCGTCGCCGGGGAAGAGGCTGCCGCCGGGGCGCGGCCCGGTCTTCCACAAAAGCCCGCTGCTGCCCTCGAAATGGCCGGGCAGATGCACCAGATCGATGGCGTCGGTGAGTTTGAAGCGGTCACCGCTCCAGAAGCGCAGGAAGGGGCTGTCGAACGCCACCCACTCCTCGTCCGCCTCGTGCAGGTAGATCGGCACGCCGCCCAAGGCGGCGCTCCACTCCAGCATGGCCGAATAGAAATGCGGATGCGAGATGGCGATGGCCTGCACACGCCCCCCGTCCCTGGCCATGCCGGCTATCCGCTCCACGGCGGCGTCGGTGACGGCGGAGAGGCACTCCCACATCACCATGCCGCCCGCCTGGGGGATCAGGAAGGCGCGCTGGCCGATGCCGAAGCGCGGCGCCAGTTGCAGCGTCATCACCCCGGCGCAGTCCTCGAAGTGGACCTCGTGCTGGGCGGCCACCTCGGCCGAGGTGGTCCAGCGCTGCCCGTCCCAGCCGACATATTGCCGCGCGTCGCAGCAAACGGGGCAATCCTCCATCCGCTCGACCTCGGGATATTGCGTGCCGCAGGTGACGCAGACGGGAACTTGTGACAGCTTCGGCGCGTTGACTTGGATCATTGCCTTGCCTCCGGCGTCCGGGTTATCTTGATGTCAAGATAACAGGAGATGTCTTGATGTCAAGACAAACGGACGAGGCGCAGGACGGCGTCGACATGAGGCGCGCGCAATGGTCGGCCGAGCTGCCCGACCTCGACACGCGCGGCATGGCCATTCTCGGCCGCATGCGCTTGATCACCCTCAGTCTACGCCCTCCCATCGAGGCGATCTTCCGGAAATACGGCCTCGACAGCGGCGAGTTCGACGTCATCGCCACGCTGCGCCGCTCCGGCCCGCCCTATTGCCTGCGCCCCACCGAGCTCTACCGCTGGCTGATGATCTCCTCCGGCGGCCTCACCGCCCGCCTCGCCAAGCTGGAAAAGGCCGGCCTCGTCACCCGCCGCCCCGACCCGGACGACAACCGGAGCATGCTGGCCCAACTGACGCCCCAAGGCGCCGACCTCGTCGAACGCGCCTTCCGCGAAGACATGGCCTTCGAAGGCACCATCCTCGACGCCCTGACGGCCGACGAACAAGCCATGCTCGAAGCGCTGCTGCGCAAACTGGCCCTCGCCGCCCTCAACCCGGATGCGGGGACGCAGAGCTGACGGCCAGCCGTCCGCCAAGCGGTCAGAACCGCCCTATAGTCGCTCCTCGCCCTTTCCTGCCCGAGGTCCACCTTGAATTCGCGCGCGAATTCAAGGGGCCTTCGCGCAGATGACGATCTATGTATATGTTTTCATTTATATAAAGCCGTCATCCTGCGCGCAGGCGCAGGACCTCAGGACGAGAAAGCACCTCGGCCGATATCGGTCTCCCACCCCCCGTTCGCATCGAACCTGCACCAAGCATGCCGTCAAGGCGCGCTTGACGAGCTTGGCCCGACGACTTATCTTTTCTGCAGGCAGGCTGACTTCAATGTCGCTGCCCGTCAACCAAGGCCGCAAGGCGTTGGTCTTGTACACCACGGTAATGGACATCCATCAAGGCCCGGCGAAAGCTGGGCCTTATGCTTTTGGTATGCGCACCTTCTGATACAGGCACATCCGCGCGTAGTAGCTCAGGTTTCGGTAGGACTGCGACTTCTCCTTGATCACCTTGGGGTGACACGAGAGGACTTCCATCCGGACGGTGCAACCGTCGTCGTGGGGTACGAGGCAGTAGACCACCGCCCATATGCGGCCGTCGGCGGTTTCGACGAAGACGAGATTGTCTATGCCGCCAAAGCTTTTCGAAATGTGCGTCAGGTCGTTGCAGGCAATGCGCCGTCCGATCGCCGCGCCGAGAGTCTTGGACATCTCGTAGCGGTCCGCATCGAACGTCCGCTTGGTTCCGTTGTGATCGACGATATCGTGCGGTTGACCGTGCTTTGTCCGTTCGGTGTAGACGTGGTCCGAGAACACGACCACCACGCCCAAATCGGTCCCCTTCACAACTCCCTTGCCGGGAATCGTGGCGAAAAGCGCGTCCAGGTGTTCCAGATCGTAGACGACGCCGTCTACGACGATGGGGGAATGCTTGGCGGGATACACACACGAGGGCTATAGCTGCAACCGTGTCGTGTGCCAACCGCCATCATGGGCCAACCGGGTGAAACTGCGCGCCCACCGTATCGCGCGCCCTCTTCCCCCTCTCACCTACCCATCCCGGCGATCGCCCCCATATGTCCTGATGCCCCCCTTTTCCAGGACACGAGGCCCCGCCATGACCAAGCGTGCCGGCATCGAGGAAATCAGGAGTTTCTATGCGCGGCTGATGGCCGCCGCCAGCCGGTGGTCCGATCCCCGGCTGGAACGGGCCTTCGAGGCCATCCCGCGCGAGGCGTTCTGCCCGCCGGGGCCGTGGCGCATCGTCTTCCACGGCCGCCCGGTCGACACGCCCAGCGCCGACCCCGCCTATCTCTACCAGAGATGTGCTGGTGGCGCTCGACGCTGCCAAGGGCATCAACAACGGCGAGCCGTCCCTGCACGCCGCCTGGATGGGCGCCGTCGCCCCCGAAGCCGGCGAGGCGGTGACCCACGTCGGGGCGGGCACCGGCTATTACACCGCCATCCTGCAGATGCTGGTGCTGCCGTCCGGCACCGTCACCGCCTTCGAGATCGACGAACGCCTCGCCGACCTCGCCCGCCGGAACCTCGCGCCCATGGAGGGCGTGACGGTGGTGAACGGCAACGCCACCGCCCAGCCGCTGCCGAAATCCGACGTGATCTACGTGAACGCCGGCGTCGCCGCCCCGCCCGTCGACTGGCTCGACGCCCTCAATCCGGGCGGCCGGCTGATCCTCCCCTGGCGGCCGAGCGAGGACATCGCGCAGACGGTGCTGATCAAGGCGGAGGCCGGCGGCTTCACCGTCACCCCTTTGATGCGCGCCTGGTTCATCCCTTGCGTCGGCGCCTCCGGCGAGGTGAAGCCTCTGAAGCTGCCGGACAGCCCCGCCGCCGTCCGCGCCCTCCGCTCCATCTGGCGCACCACCGACCGCACCCCCGACGACACCGCCCTCGCCGTCTACCGCGATGTGTGGTTCTCATCGGAGAAGCTGGAGGGGGGCGGGTAAGGGGGAGCTCTATATGAACCCCTCGCTCTTTCCGGCATGAGGTCCTCGCCTGCGCAAGGATGACAATTTATATAGAGGGAACAGTGGGATAAGCCGCCCTCAAAGCCCCGCTGCGTCATCACCGCCACGACGCGGAAACACAACGCCCACAAGTGCAAGCAATCTCTATCCGCTTGTTACATATATATAAATTGTCATCCTTGCGAAGGCCTCTTGAATTCGCGAGCGAATTCAAGGTGTACCTCAGGCAGAATGGAACGAGCGGCCGGTATAGCGCTCCCCAACCAACGCCGCCGATATCAACCGCGTGCGCCACCTTCCCGAGGTCCTGCGCCTAAAGCGCAGGATGACGGCGTGATAGAAAGTGCCGCAGCGCTAACCAACTGTTCCATCTATATAAAGCCGTCATCCTGCGCTTCAGGCGCAGGACCTCAGGCAGAACGAAGCTCAACGCCGATATAGCGCTCCCCAACCAACGCCGCCCGATATCAACCGCGCGCCCTACCTTCCTGAGATCCTGCGCCTGAAGCGCAGGATGACGGCGTGATAGAAAGAGTCGCAACACTAACCAACTGTTCCCTCTATATAAATTGTCATCCTGCGCGAAGGCGCAGGACCTCAGGCAGAACGAAGCGCAACGCCGATATAGCGCTCCCCCTCCCCTAATCCTCATACCTTCCCATACCCTCGCGGTCCCGCTCGTAGCTGTGCTTCAGCGAGAATTGCGGCAGCCAGCTTTCGTGGCGGATGGACCACAGCTCGTAGGTGGGCGTCAGCTGGTTGGGGCCGTCGAGGGCGCCGAGGCTCACTTCCACCTCGTCGCCGCTCACCCCGAATACCGACGAGCCGCAGCGCGGGCAGAAGTGACGGCCCTTGTAGTCGGAGGTCTCGCCCTTCACCTCCACCGCCTCCTCGGGAAAGATCGCCGAGGCGTGGAACAGCGCGCCGCTGTGCTTGCGGCAGTCGGTGCAGTGGCAGAGGCCGACCCGGTAGGGCCGCCCCGTTGCCTTGAGACGCACGGCGCCGCACAGGCACCCGCCTTCGAACTCGTCCATGTCGGCCTCCTCCAGCCTGGAGGTTGCATTAACCTGGATCGCCGTTCAACGGTTCCCGCCGACGAGGCGCCATGTCACTGCAAGGTCGCCGAACCGATGGACGGTCGGCGCGGCGGCACCAGCCGCACCACCGGCCTGTCGTCCGGCTCGGCGCTGCGCGTCCGCACCAGCTGGCGGATCTCGGCGAGGCCGAGCAGGTAGGAGACCACCGACTCCGCGCCGCAGTTCTCGTTGGCCCGGTCGGGATGCAGGCCGTCGCGGCAGCGCCCGGTCTTGACGTCGACCAGGGGGATCGACAGGTCGTTGGCGCCCATGAACCAGCCGAAGGCCCGCTCGGCCTCGATCTTCCACTTGATGTTCTTGGTGGCGGTCCAGGCGGCGACGCAGGCCGAAATCGTCGCGGCGGCTTCCAGCGGCTGCTGGTCGAACGGCTCCGGCGGCTGGCGCAAGGCGCCGAAGGAGTGCGAGCCGACCGGGCGGAACACGCCGGAGGGCGCCGTCTGCATGCCGATCAGCCAGCTGAGCGTGCCGAGGCCGGTGCGGACCAGGGAGCCATGCCGGGTGGCGAGCCCCGTGGCGATCAGCGCCTGCGGCAGCCGCGCGTTGTCATAGGCGAGCCCCTCCTCGAACCAGGTCCAGTCGGCCGTGTCCAGGGCGCCGATCAGGGCCATCAGCCGGTCGCAGAGAAGCGATTGAAGCCGCAGCGCCGCCTCGTCGTCCGGGTGGGCGGCGCGGTACGGCACCAGGCCCAGCAAGGTCGAGGCGAAGGCGCGCGGCGACCGGAAGCTCTCCACCGCCGGCAGGGCCTTGGCGAACAGCGCCGCCGCCCAGCGCCGCCGCGCCGGGTCGGCGGCGTTGCGGGCGCAGTCGCCGAGCGCCCACAGCGTGCGCCCGTGGCTGTCCTCGGAGCCGACCTCCTCCAGCCAGCGCCGGTCGAAGCTCATGAAGTTGCGGAAGCGGCCGTTGTCGGGGTTGAAGGCGTGCTGAACGAAGGCGGCATAGCGGCCGGCCACCTGATCGGGCAGACCGCTGTCGCCGGTGTGCTCCAGGGTCGTCGCCAGCAGCAGGCCGCGCGCGTTGTCGTCGACGCAATAGCCGTGGCCCCGGTCGGGAACGGCATGCACGGCGTGCTGGATGAGGCCGGTGTCGTCGGACATCGCCATCAGGTGGTCGAGCCGGATCTCGGGCGTGCGGGTGGCGGCGCGGGTGGCCGCCATCGGCCCCTCGGCCGTCCGTTCCGAGCGCTCGGCGAGCACGCTCTCGAAGGTCTTGAGATAGCGCCCGGCGGTCTGCTCCCAGGTCATGGAGCGGCTCAGCCGGTAGGCCTCGCGCGACATCTCCTGCCGCCGCGCGTCGTCGGTCAGCAGGCCGGAGACGGCCTCGCCGATGGCGTCGCGATCGTTGAAGGGCACCAGGATGCCCGCGCCGTCGGCCAGCAGTTCGGCGGCGTGCCAATAGGGCGTCGACACCACCGCCCGGCCCAGCCCGAAGCTGTAGGCCAGCGTGCCCGACGTCATCTGCGCCTCGTTGAGATAGGGCGTGACGTAGACGTCGCACATCGAGATGCAGCGCAGCAGGGTCGCCTGATCGACGAACTGGTTGAGAAACACCACGCTGTCGGTGATGCCGAGCGCGTCGACCCGCGCCTTCAGCCCGTCGCGATAGGCTTCGCCGTCGTTGCGGACCAGGTTGGGGTGGGTGGCGCCCAGCACCACGTAGACGGCCGTCGGCGACGCCTTCAGGATGGCCGGCATGGCGTCGATCATCACCTCGATGCCCTTGTTGGGCGACAGGAGGCCGAAGGTGAGGATGACCTTGCGGTTGTCGTAGCCCTCGGCCAGCTTGGTGAGGTCTGACGTCTCGAAGGGCACGTCCGGAATGCCGTGGGCGATCACCTGGATCTTGTCGGCCGGGGCGTCGTAGACCTCCCGGAGGAGCTGGCGGCCCTTTTCGGCCATCACCACCACCCGCGCCGATAGCCGGACGATCTCGTCCATCACCCGCCGCTGCTCGGCCGACGGCGCGGCCAGCACGGTGTGCAGCGTGGTCACCACCGGCACCGTCAGGCGCGACAACAGCGGGAGGATATAATCGCCGGCCTCGCCGCCGAAGATGCCGAACTCGTGCTGGAGCGAGACGACGTCCACCTGGTTGCTGTTCAGGATCTCGGCGGCGGCGAGATAGTCCTCCGGCCGCCCCTCGTCGATCTCGACGCGGACGCTGTCGGGATAGGCGTAGATGTGCCCCGGGTCGTTCATGGCGACGATCGAGGTTCCAAGCCGCGGGCGCACCGAAGCCACCGCCTGCTGCAGTTCGGTGGTGAAGGTGGCGATGCCGCAGCGGCGGGGCAGCGAGTTGCCGATGAAGGCGACCCTTTTCACTCGTATCATGGCGTCCGATCTTTCCTGGAGGGGCCTCAGGCCGTTATCGCGGGGTCCGTCATCGCGGTCGTGCGTCCTCGGCGATCATCGCGTCGAGTTCGCTCTGGCTGATCCGGACGACCGAGCTGGCAAGGTCCGAAACCGACAGCGCCGGCAGGTTGAGGCGGATGCCGGTGCGCCGTGTCGCCAGGAAGGAAAGCCCGCGGATTTCCTCCATGTCGTAGACGAGGCGATAGGTGCCCGCCGCCTGCGGCGTTTCGAAGTCCTTCAGCACGAAGGGGTGATGAAAGGTGACGGTGGATTCGATTTCGCTGTCAGGCATCATGCGCACTCACGCTTTCGCCTTCGGCATCCGCGCGAGCGAAACGCCGTTGGTCATCAGGGACGAGGCGCTGGCGGAAACGGCCGGCGTCTTCTTGTTGCCTTTCGGCTTTCGGGCTTCCTTGTTGCCGCGCTTCTGTTCCTTGGCCATGGTCGGGTCCTTTCCCTGTTGGTCCACCGGCGGCCGGGACCGGCAAGGGCCGAGCCCCGCGTCGCGACCGTCGTCTGGCTGGCAACCGCACCGGTTCGGGCGTGTGTTGCATGTCGGGCCGGCAAGCCTTGCCACCGGAGCGCGTGCCGCGAACTCCGGCCGTTCGCACATCTGCTGAACGCGCCAGTCGAAATCGTGGAGCGCACTTTGGCGAACCATCGTATTTCGGCTCGGCATCCTGCGAATACAACGTGCCCAAACCAGGATTTCGTGCCTGCGGACACATTGTTCGACAGAGTCGACCTTAATTGAGTAGTTAAGAATGATTTTCGATCATTCAATGGCAGACGTTGAATTTTTCAATCAATAGTATATACGGTAGAGGATAAATTGGTCCCCGCCGCGTGATCATTCAAAGTTATGCTTGAAATCGAGCCGTCGCGCATATCCCGCCCGGCTGAGCCGCCCTGCCCGAAGGACTTGCAATGACGTCGCGCTATTTTCTCTATGTCTGTCTGGTCGTGGCCGCCAGCGTGGCCGTCGCCTATGGCTACCGGCTGTACAAGGACGAGCAGTGCTGCGGCGGCGCGCTCGCACCGGTGGCCGACGGCGCCGAACAGGGCGTAAAGCTGGCGCAGGATCGGGCCATGGACCCCCTGCCCTCCGGGCGCCCGGACCTCGCCGCCGACTGATGCCGCATCCGTCAGGGTGCGACCGTCCGGGCGGAGACTGACGGAACCGGTATGAGCGCCCGACCGGGCAACCGGCGATCGCGCCTAGAGCACCAGCGCCCGCCCCTCCTCGGCATGGCTGTCGGGCTCCACGTGGATGGTGATGGTCACGTCGCCGAACTCGTCGCGCACCGCCTGTTCGATGGCGTCGCACATGGCGTGCGCCTCGTTGACGGTGATGGCGCCGGGCACCACCAGATGGCAGTCGACGAAGGTCATCTTGCCGGCGTGGCGGGTGCGGAGGTCGTGCACCTCGATGATGCCGGCCGTGGCCGTGGCGATGACAGCGCGCATCTTTGCCAGTTGATCGTCCGGCACCGCCTCGTCGAGCAGCCCGCTCAGCGACGAGGTCACCACCTTCCAGCCCGACCAGAGAATGTTGATCGCCACCAGCCCGGCCAGGATGGGGTCGAGCACGTACCAGCCGGTCAGCACCGCCAGCAGCACGCCGAGCACCACGGCGCCCGACGACAGCACGTCGGAGAGAAGGTGATGGCCGTCGGCCACCAGTGCCGGCGACTTCATCCGCCGCCCCCAGACGATCAGCACCCAGCACCACAGGCCGTTGATGGCCGTCGCCAACCCGTTGACCAAGAGGCCCTCGAAGGGCGCGTCCAGCGGGCGCGGCGCCATCAGCCCCTTCCAAGCCTCGTTCATGATCAGCACGGCGGCGACGATGATCATCGCCCCCTCGACCACGGCGCTGAAGAACTCCGCCTTGTAATGGCCGTAGGGGTGCGCCGTGTCGGCCGGCGCGGCGGCGACGCGGATGGCCACCAGCGCCACCAGCGCCGTGACCACATTGACGATGCTTTCCAGCGCGTCCGACATCAGCGCCACCGAGCCGGTCAGCCAATAGGCCACCGCCTTCAGCCCCAGCACGGCAAAGCCCACGACAAGGCTGCCAACGGCGAGATGCGTGGTTGTGGGGGTCATGGACCGGCTCCGGAGATGCGATGCGAAGGCCTAACGCCCTATCCGCCGCCAAGCCCCCGGTCAACCGGCCGTTGGTCGCCTCTCCCCCGCACTTTGGTCGGTACCGTCACGGCGGGCCGCCAGACGAGGCGGCGAATGGACCTACCGCGAAATCCCAGCCGGCCACGCCCTCATGCTGTCCGCCCCAACCGAAACGGCCGCCCTGCTGCTGGAAGCGGGCATGAGTGCTGAGTAGACGCTCTCGTGAATGAGGAGGGGCCGCACAGAGGCCTCGTGAATGGGAGCAGCCGAAAGCGCCTCTCCCTTTACCAGTGGGATCAGCCGCAAACTACTCGCGATCCGCCAAATACTTGTTACATATCAAGTTCCTGTCATCCTCGCGAAGGCGAGGACCTCGGGCAGGATGAGGCAATCGGCCCATATAGGCCACCCTTCCACTCTTCCCCACCCTCACCGCCCGCGCTTCACCGCCAAAGCCACGATGCCCGCGCACGCCGCCGCCACCAGGGCGTCCTCGATCAGCCCGCTACGGGTCTGGCCGATGGCCGTCATGGCCCGCTTGCGACCGGCCAGCGTCGCGTAAGCCAGCGGAATGGCCGTGCCCACCGCGGCGGCGGCACCGGCCTTCTCCTGTCCGCGCGGCGCCAGCGCCGCCCCGGCGATGCCGGCGCTCATCACGCGCGCCAGCAAGCCCAGGAACACGGTGCGGTCGGGCGCCGACTTCATCTTGTCGCCCAGCACTTCCCCGACGCCCATGGCCAGGGCGCCGAGCTTGAAGACCGGATGATCCAGCAGGAACAGCCGCCCCGGCATGCGCTGACCGGCCAACCGCACGGTGGCGATCGTCGCCATGGGCGTCATCGACCGGGCGCTGGCAACGGCGCCGATGAGAAACGAGGGGAGGAGAGCTGAGTATGTCATGCCGACTTAACCCGAAAGTCGGTCGACGGTTCAGTCGACCCCGACAAAAAGGGACGCCCGATATGTTCGCCTGGCCCAGGTGGCCTGATGGGAACGGCGATGGCCGGCGGATGCCCTTGCGCAAACCGCCCTCGACGCCAGTTGCATGGACGCCTTCCCCCGCTCGGCGTATCCATGCGGAAATCCCTGCTCGGTCGGACACGATGCCCCCCCGCTGGATACTCCTCTTGGGCGCCCTCCTTCTGGCGGCCCCGTCGCCGGCCGCGGCCTTTCCTCGCCCCAAGGTGGCGAGCCCGGACGCGACCGTCCTGGCGCGGGGCGCAACCTGCAAGACCGTCGACAGCTGCCGCGAGGCCGTCGAACTCTGGTGCGGCGGCTATAGCCGGGCCGACGGCGACCACGACGGCATCCCCTGCGAAAACGTCTGCCACAGCCGCGAGCAAGTGCAGGAGATTCAGAGCGAGATCGGCTGTGAGTGACGCCGTCACGCGACCGTCTGCGCCTCACCACAACACGAAAAAGCCGGCCCCGGCGGCTCACGCCCCAGGGCCGGCTCCATTCGTCTCGCTCAGTCGAACGGTCAGCCGTGGCGTCTCATGCGGGGATCGGCGTCGTTGTAATAGGTCCCGAACCGGTCCTCGTAGGCGCGGTCGACGACGGTCGACTGGTCATACTCGGGGCTGTTCTTGACCTTGTCCCGGGTGACGTTGAGGGAAACGGTCTTGTTGGCCCAGCTGATGTCGTGCGCCGAGCGCGGCGAGATCAGCACCTTCTTGCCCGGCCACCAGTTCTTGGTGTCGATCACCAGGTAGTGGATGCTCCAGTCGGACTCCTCCACCAGCATGTCCTCGACATGGCCGATGTCGCCGTCGGTGGCCTTGATGTAGTAACCCTCCACCGCGTTGATGCTGCGCAGGTTGGGGTCGTCGCGGCCCTTCTGCGCCTCCACCGCCTCGCGATGAAGGCGCTGCGTCTCGGGCGTCGGCGCCAGCAGCGGCGCCGTCATGCCGGTGCCGTAGCCGGCGGAGTAAAGTCCGCCGCCCCAGTAGGGCGTCCAGCCGTAGTAGCCGTAGATGTCGCTTTCCGACTGGCGCGAGACCGGCCGCTGGGTGTCGATATCTGGGCTGTCCTTGACCTGCTGGCGCGTCAGCCTCACCGAGAAGCGTTCGGCCTGCACGTCGGCGTGGCCCAGGGTGGAGGTCGGCAGCAGCACCTTGCGCTCGGTGAACCAGGTGCCGGTGTCGACCACCAGCCAGCGGATCTGCCAGCTCTGGTCGTCGAACAGCAGATCGCTGACGGTGCCGATGTCGCCGTCACTGGCAGCGACGGTGTAACCTTCGATCTTCGATGCATTCCACAGCATGTGGGCGCTCCTTGAGTGTGCGTCGGCCGTCGCCCGCATCGCTCCCTCATGGGAGCCACGGCGCCGGCCAGGTGCTGCCTCGCCTTGCGGTCCGTCCAGGCAGCGGCGCGAAATCGGGTCTCCCGGCGCGACCAGGGGGAACGGACAAGCCCTCTCGGCCACCATCACGGAGACTGATGGGGTAACGCCCACCCCACCGCCTTTGTTCCAGAGGAGGCACGGATTTCTAGATGGGCCGGGGCGATGGACGGCCGGCGCGGGACGTCGCCGACAGGGCTCGACGGGCGCCTCAGGCCCGCGCCACGGCGTCCTCAGGGCGGCCCATCAGCACGAGGCGCAGGCCCACGGCCACCAGCAGGCAGCCGGCGAGCCGTTCCAGCCACGCGCCCAGCCGCGACGACCGCCGGAGGCGCTGGCCGATCGAGCCGGCGAACAGCGCGATCCCGCCCTCGACCAGCAGGGCGACCACCCGCATGACGATGCCGAGCACCAGGAACTGCACCATCACCGATCCCGCCTCCGGCCGCACGAACTGCGGCAGGAAGGCCAGCAGGAACACGTGGCTCTTGGGGTTGAGAAGGCTGGCGACGAAGCCCTCCCGCATCGCCGCCCCGGCCGAGGCCTGCGTCGCCGGAGCCGCCACGCCGCGCCCGGCGTGGAGCACCATGCGGAGGCCGCGCCACATCAGATAGGCGCCGCCGCCATAGCGCAGCACGTCGAACAGAACCGGGTTCTTCGCCACGACACCGGCAAGGCCCAGCGCCAGCAGCGGCACCTGCACGAAGCCGGCGAGGAAGAAGCCGAAGGCCGTGAACAGCGCCGCCGCCCGTCCCTGGGCGATGCCCCGCCCGACGATCAGAAACAGATCCGGCCCCGGCGTCACCGTCAGCACGACCACGGCGGAGACGAACAGCAGAAGCGTCACGACATCCATGCAAAGCCCTCGGCCAGGGGAAGCGAAGAGAGGCGGAAGCCCCATCCTGCCAGAGTTTCCCTGCGGCGGCTACGCGGCGGTGAGATGCCATGCGATGGAGCGAAAGCGCGCCTCTCCGGCTCACCGAAAGCAAGCGAAACGCGACGCATCTCCCTGTTTCATATCCATTTCCCGTCATCCTGCGCTTCATGCGCAGGACCTCGGGACGAGATCGCTCCTCGGCCCCTATCACGCTCCATGAGCCGCAGGCGCCCTATATGAACCTCACCGCCCCTTCCTGCCTGAGGTCCTCGCCTGCGCAAGGATGACGGCCTGATGGGAGAGTGGGAGCCTCTCTCACTCACCGAGGACGCACCGGAAACGCCACGCATCTCCTTGTTTCATATCCATTTCCTGTCATCCTCGCGAAGGCGAGGACCTCAGGACGAGATTACTCCTCGGCCCCTATCAAGCTCCATGAGCCGCAGGCGCCCTATATGAACCTCACCGCCCCTTCCTGCCTGAGGTCCTCGCCTGCGCAAGGATGACAATTTATAAATTGGAAACAGTTGGATAAGCGGCGCACGAACTCATCCAGCGCATCGCCTGCCTCAATAGCAAGCGACAACCTCGCATCCCACGCACAACGCTCTATCTATTTGTTTCATATCCATTTCCTGTCATCCTCGCGCAGGCCGCTTGCATTCGCTCGCGAATGCAAGGTGGACCTCAGGACGAGAACGCTCCTCGCCCCCCTATCACGCCCCCCCTTCCCAGATTGCCCGATATCAGCCCCACGTCCATTCCTGCCTGAGGTCCACCTTGAAATCGCACCCGCCGATATCGCCCTCCCCGCCCCACCTCTCGATCCCGCACCATTGGCCACGGCATCCGCGCCAGCAGGGCAGAGGCGTGAACCTCAGCCGGCCGCGCCCCACTTCAGCGCCTTGTCGAGAGCTTGGCCGAAGAAGGCCCAGTCGTGGCCGCCGTCCCATTCCTCGTAGCCGAAGTCGAAGCCCAGCGTTTCCATCTCCGAGGCGAAGCGACGGTTGTCGGTGAGGAAGAACGGGTCCGACAGGCCGCAGGCCGTGTGGATCCGGGGCTTGACGGCCGCCCCGGCAAGCCCCCGCGCCAGGGCGGGAACGTCGAGCCGTGGGTCGTAGGCGAGGTCCTCGCCCAGGATGGCCTGGAAATCCTTGATCAACCGCTCGCCCCACATGCCCTTCAGCGCCTCCACCGTCAGGCCGCGCGCCTTAAGGTCGAAGTCCTCGCGAAGGTTGAGGCAGGGCGAGGAGAAGGCGGCGCACCAGCCGAACCGCTCGGGCCGCGTGAGCGCGACGCGCAGCGCGCCGAAGCCGCCCATCGACGCGCCGACCACGCCCGTCCGCTCGCGCGCGGCATCGATGTTGAACAGGTCGGCGCAGACGCGGGGCAGTTCGTCGGCCACATGGGTGAAGTAATCGAGGCCATAGCGCATGTCGGCGTAGAAGCTGCGCGCCACCTCCGGCATGATCAGGATGGCATCGCCCTCGGCGGCGAAGGTCGCCAGCGTCGTGTAGTCGAGAAAATCGCCCGACCGGCCGCAGAGGCCGTGCAGCAGGTACACCGCCGACCGCTTGCCGCTCGCCCCCGTTCCATTGGGAACGAACAGCGACAGCCGCGTCTCCATCTGGAGCGCGGGCGAAAAATACTCACCGCGAAGAATCATGATGCCAATCCCGGACCCACCGACGGGCGCCGCCCACCTCAAGTTGCCGGCATGGCATATGCCTGCCGCCCCCTCGGCACAATACGGCCCCGGTTGGCGCCCTATAGAGGCCCCCAGCCTCTTTCTGCCCGAGGTTTTGCGCCTCCGCGCAGAATGACAGGAGAGGGTAGGAACGGGAGCGTCGTCGTGCAGCCGGGGAAGCACCTGAAACTCGACATTTCCTCTTGTTTCATATCTTTCAACAGTCATCCTGGCACCGGCCGCTTGCACTCGCGCGCGAATGCAAGGTGTACCTCGGGATGAGAAATCGCAAAGGCCGATATCAAGCTCCCGCACCCAAGGGGAGATTGATATCACCCGCGCGCCCCATTCTGCCGGAGGTCCTCGCTTTCGCAAGGATGACAGAATTATATATAGGGAACAATCGGATAGCGGGGCACCGGCACATGCAAGCGCCGTGCTCCGCGTCGTGGCGGTGATGACGTTTGGGAGCGTCGCAGGCGGCTTGACCCACAGATACCTCTATATCAGTCTGTCATCCTTGCGAAAGCCGCTTGCATTCGCGCGCGAATGCAAGGTGTACCTCAGGACAAGAAATCGCAAGGGCCGATATCGATCTCCCTCTCCTCCCACGCCCCTACACCAGCGTCCCGTTCCACGTTCCTTCCTTCACCAGCCCGATCATCTTCTCCTTCATCACCTCGCCGGCGAACAGCGCCGCCCGCGACACCCGGCGATCCCTCGGGTAGCACAGCGCCAGCTGCCGCACCGGCGAGGGGTTGGCCAGCGGGGCAAGGCGGAAGTCGGCGGCGGTCGGTTCGTGCTCGAAGGCGGTGGCGGGCATGATGGTGTAGCCGTAGCCGGCGCCCACCAGCTCCTTCAGCGAGCCGTAGCCGTCCACCTCCACCACCACGTCGATGTCGATGCCGGCCTGCCGCGCGCAGTCCTCGACCACCGCCCTGAGGTCGTGGCCGCGGCTCGGCAGCAGCAGCGGCAGCGCCGCCAGCTCCTTGAACGCCACCGGGCGGTCGGGGCTGAGGTCGGCGCCGACCGGGCCGATCAGGAACAGGTTTTCCGACAGGATCGGCTCGGTGCGGAGCGCCTGGTTGGCCCGGGCGTTGTAGAGGATGGCCGCGTCGATATCGCCCCGGAACAGGCTGTCGAGCAGATAGCCGGTGTAGGAGGTGACGATGCGCACCCGCACCGCCGGGTGCGCCGCGCGGAAGGCGGCGACCAGCGGCACCGACAGGGCGTTGGAGATGGTGGGCGACAGCCCCACCGACACGCTGCCGACCATGCCGGCCTCCGGCCCGCCCACCGCCACGCGCAGGTCCTCGAGCTCGCCCAGGATGTGCCGCGCATGCTCCAGCGCCGCCACGCCGTGCTCGGTCAGCCGCATGCCGCGCCCGTGCCGCTCGAACAGCCGCACGCCGAGATCCTCCTCCAACAGGCGGATCTGCCGGGAGAGCGCCGGCTGGGCGATCCTGAGCCGCCCCGACGCCTTGTTGAGGCTGCCGAGGTCGGCGACGAGGGCGAAGGTGCGCAGCTGGGAAATGTCCATGGGAACCTCGCTCGAAACTCGCCGGAGCGAGGGATGGGACGACGGCTTCGAGACCTTGAGCGGGCTCAAACCCCGCGAGCACAAGAATCGCGGAAGACCAAGCTGGATGCCCGCCCCGGCAGGGTTTCGGGTCAGGTTCCAAGCTATAAAATATCGGCATAACTGAATGAAGTAAATTGCCGACGATCTATAGCAGAGGAGGGAGTAGGTTGCGCCTCCAACCGGAACGGACCCATGTCGCTCGCCTCTCCCTTCGATGCCTTTCCCCCTGATGCGCCTGCCGAAACGCCGCTGAAGACACCCGCCGAGAAGACCTTCGTCGTCAAGGGCAGCGCCGCTTACCGGCGCATCAGCCTGGCGCTGTTCCTCGCCGGCTTTGCCACCTTCTCGCTGCTCTATGCCATCCAGCCGCTGTTGCCCAACCTGGCCGCCCACTACGGCGTCAGCCCGGCGGAGAGTTCGTTGGCGCTGTCGCTGACCACCGGCAGCCTCGCCATCGCCATCCTGCTGGCCGGCGCCTTTTCCGAAGGCTTCGGCCGGCGCGGCATGATGTTCTGGTCCATGCTCGGGGCGGCGCTCTGCCACATCGGCGCGGCCATGTCGCCCAGCTGGCACATGCTGCTGCTACTCCGGGCGGCCGAGGGCTTCGTGCTCGGCGGCGTGCCGGCGGTCGCCATGGCCTACATCTCCGAGGAGATCGAGCCGCGTTCGCTTGGCACCGCCATGGGGCTCTATGTCGGCGGCGTCGCCTTCGGCGGCATGGCCGGCCGCGTCGGCGTCGGCCTCTTGATGGAGCTCTGCTCCTGGAGCACCGCGCTGACCATCATCGGCGTCCTCGACCTGATCGCCGCCGCCGGCTTCGCCCTGTTGCTGCCGCCCTCGCGCAACTTCGTCCGCCGCAAGGGCATGAGCCTTGCCGCCCACGCCCGCACCTGGCTCGGCCATCTGCGCACGCCGGGCATGGCGCTGGTGTTCCTGTGCGGCTTCCTGGCGCTCGGCAGCTTCGTCGCCCTGTTCAACTACCTGACCTTCCGTCTGGCGGCCGCCCCCTTCGGCCTGTCGCCCGGCTTCATCAGCGCCATGTTCCTGGTCTACATCGCCGGCGTCGTCGCCTCCCCCTGGGCCGGCATCCTCGCCGACCGCCACGGCCGCGTGCCGGCGCAGCTCATCGGCGTCGTCCTCATGGCCGTGGGCACGCTGATGACGCTGTCGTCCTCGCTGGTCATGATCGTGCTCGGCCTCACCGGCATCACCGGCGGCTTCTTCATCATCCACTCGGTGGCGAGCGGCTGGGTCGGCCGGCTGGCCAAGGGCTCCAAGGGCCACGCCTCCTCGCTCTACCTCCTCGCCTACTACGCCGGCTCCTCCTCCATGGGTTCGGGAGGAGGCTGGCTGTGGAGCCTCGGCGGCTGGCCAGCCATCGTCGGCCTCGTCTCGGCCATGCTCGGGGTGATCCTGGTGGCAACGCTGAGGATCGGCGCGCTGGAGGGGCTGTGATGGGGGCAGGTTAGCACGACGACAGCATCCCCGCCCACACTGCCTGAGGTTCCCGCCGCACGAACGGATGACGGATAAATGCAATAAAAACAGAACTATAAATCTGTCATCCTTGCGAAAGCGAGGACCTCGGGACAAGAAATCGCAACCGCCTATATCGATCTCCCAACAACATCAGCCGCCCCTCTCTCGCTCGCATGGAACTGAGGGGAAGATACCCGATATCAGCCCCTCGCTCCATCCTGCCCGAGGTACACCTTGAATTCGCACGCGAATTCAAGCGGCCTTCGCAAGGATGACAGCATTATGTTTAGGGATGACAATCGGTTACGTGGTGGGTTCCTGTCAGCACGCTGTCATCCGCAACGCTTGTCGCTCTGGCGGCATCACGCTGTATGGCGCGCTCTCCAGCTGTTTCCCCTTCATATCAAGCTGTCATCCTGGCGAAAGCGAGGACCTCGGGACAAGAAATCGCTGCCGCCTATATCAGTCTCCCAACAACATCAGCCGCCCCCTCTGGCTCACTTGGAGCCGAGGTGGAAGGCGCCCAATATCAGCCCCTCGCCCCTTTCTGCCCGAGGTCCTCGCCTTCGCAAGGATGACAGTTTGATAGGAACGGGAGCCTCTCTTACTCACAGAAAGCGCCACGGAAGCGCTACGCATCTCTTTGTTTTATATCCATTTCCCGTCATCCTGGCGAAGGCCAGGACCTCAGGACAAGAAATCTCAGGGGCTAATATCGGTCTCCCAACAGACATCAGCCACCCGCCCCCTCTCGCCCGCTTGGAACCGAGGGGAAGGCGCCCGATATCAGCCCCTCGCTCCATCCTGCCCGAGGTCCTCGCTTTCGCAAGGATGACGGTTTGATACGAACGGGAGCCTCTCTTACTCACCGAAAGCGCCACGAAAGCGCTACGCATCTCTTTGTTTTATATCCATTTCCCGTCATCCTGGCGAAGGCCAGGACCTCAGGACGAGAAATCTCAGGGGCCCATATCGGTCTCCCAACAGACATCAGCCCCCGCCCCTCTCGCTCGCTTGGCATTACGGCGAAAGGTGCCCCACATCGCCCCCCTCTCTGGCGCAACATCCCCCGAGCCCTCATACTGCCCGCTCACAAACTGGGAGCGGACACACATGACCATCAACGTCGCCCTCGCCGCCTGGGGCATGTCGGGCCGCGAATTCCATGCGCCGCTGATCGCCGCCGAGCCGCGCCTGTCGCTTGCCGCCATCCTGCGCCGCTCCGGCCCCGACGGCAGCGAGCCCGAGGGCGCCCGCTGCTTGCCCGATTTCCAGGCCATCCTCGACGATCCCGCCATCGACCTCATCGTCGTCAACACGCCCAACGAGCTGCACTACCCCATGGCCAGCGCGGCGCTGGCCGCCGGCAAGCACGTGGTGCTGGAAAAGCCCATCACCGTGACGGTGGACGACGCCCGCGCGCTGGCGGCCGAAGCCAAGGCGGCCGGCCGCGTCCTCGCCGTGTTCCACAATCGCCGGCTCGACGCCGACTACCTCACCCTGAAGCGCCACCTCGACGCCCGCGACCTCGGCGACCTCGTCGAGCTGGAGTGGCACTACGACCGCTACCGCGCGTTCGTCACCCACAAGCGGTGGAAGGAGGACGACCTGCCCGGCGCCGGCACCTGGTTCGACCTCGGCATCCACCTGGTCGACGGCATGCTCGCCCTGTTCGGCCAACCGCTCACCGTCGCCGCCGACATGGACTCGCTGCGCCGCCCCAACGCCGCCACCGATTTCTTCGACGTGCGCTTCCGCTACCCCGGCCACCGCGTGCTGCTGCGCGGCAGCACCTTCGTGCGCGAGCAGGGGCCGGTGATCGTCGCCCACGGCAAAAAGGGTTCGCTGGTCATCCCGCACGAGAACGCCTACCCCGAGGGCGAGGTGCCCACCGCCCTCCTCCACACCGACCGCGCCGGCACGTCGATCCGCGAGCGCGTGCCGCTGGAACCTTCCCGCCAGCACGATTTCTACGCCAACATCGCGGATGCCATCGCCGGCAAGGCCCATCTCGCCTTCGGCCCCGAACCCGCCATCGCCGCGCTGACCCTCATCCACAAGGCGATCGAGGCGGCCGGCAAACCGGCGACGAGCTGCGGCTGAGGGGTGGTCAGGTCGTCTGGCGCGCCACCAGCTCCAGCCCGAGATCCACCTTGAATTCACGCGCGAATTCAAGCGGCCTTCGCGCAGGATGACAGATCCATACATTTGTTTTCATTCATATAAAGCTGTCATCCTTGCGAAGGCGAGGACCTCGGGA
This sequence comes from Pleomorphomonas sp. T1.2MG-36, assembly GCF_950100655.1. Classification (NCBI taxonomy): domain Bacteria; kingdom Pseudomonadati; phylum Pseudomonadota; class Alphaproteobacteria; order Hyphomicrobiales; family Pleomorphomonadaceae; genus Pleomorphomonas; species Pleomorphomonas sp. T1.2MG-36. The sequence goes on along the minus strand of NZ_CATNLY010000004.1, from coordinate 19,628 downwards.
CGAGAAATCTCAGGCGCTGGTATCGGGCTCCCCGTCATCCCAAGCGCAGAGGCCGCCCGCCGGTCTCCCGGCGGACGGGGCCTTCCGTCCCGCGACAGCTTACGGCTTCGCCGGTGCCTGCGTCGCCGGAGTGGCCGGCGCCATCGGTGCCACCTGCCCCGCAGCCGGCGCGGCCGCCGCAGTCGGCGCCTTGGCCGCCGGAGTCTTGACCGCAGGCGCCTTCACCGCAGGCGCCTTGACCACCGGCGGCGGCACGGCGGCCGGCGTGCAGTTCTTGATCACCATCGCCTTGCGGACCGCCTCCTGCTCGCCCTTCAGGCGGGCGATCTCGGGCGCGATGTTGTCGCCGCTCATGCTCGACACCGGCAGGCCGATCAGGATCACGCCGACCACGTCGTTGGTGCGCGCCTTCTCCTGCTGCTGCGCGGCGACCGCGTAGGCCGAGGACAGGCGCAGCGTCTCCTCGGACAGCTGCTGGCAGCTCCAGGCCTGATAGCCCACCTCGCTGACGTACGACGGCGAAATGCTCTCAGGGCTTTTGGCGCAAGCGCCAAGCGCGGCGGCAACGGCCACCACGCCGACAATCGTTAGCTTATGCAAGATATCCCCCAGGTTCCCAATGGGAAGACCCTAGGGGGATATCCGCCACCCGTCCATTTCAAGTTGCAGTTTTCAACCCGTCAAAAGTCGAAGCCCAACCCTCTCATTTCGCGAAGCGTTCTCGCCTCGCGCTTCGATCCCCCAAGGGAACAGGACCACCGTGGCGGCCGTTCCTCCGTGCCAGAACAATCGCTATCCGGCAGCCGCTTGAAACATTCTGAATCGTAACTTATAAAGTTACATGAAACACAGCCAAACCTCCGCCCCCCCTCCTCCAGCACGGGAGCCTCCCATGCAACATGATGTCGTCATCGTCGCCACCGCCGCCCTCGCCGTCCACTGCGCGCTAGTGTTCGGCTGATGATCCCGTTCAGCGATCCCGCCGTCGTTGCCGGCTATGCCGAGGCGACGCCGAAGAAGGTGCCCGGCCTTGCCGATCTCCACCGCATGGCGGCCATCCTCTTGGCCGAGCGGGCGCCCGACGATGCCGAGATCCTGGTGGTCGGCGCCGGCGGCGGCCTGGAGTTCCGCGCCTTCGCGGAAGGCCAGCCCGGCTGGCGCTTCCTCGGCGTCGATCCCTCGGCCGAAATGCTCGATCTGGCCCGCCGCACCCTCGGCCCCCACGCCCCGCGCGCCGACCTGCGGCTCGGCACCATCGACGCCGCGCCGGAAGGCCCGTTCGACGGCGCCACCTGCCTGTTGACCCTGCATTTCCTCGACCGCGACGAACGCCTCCGCACCCTCCGCGAAATCCACCGCCGCCTCCGCCCCGGCGCGGCCCTGGTGGTCGCCCACCACAGCGCCGCCGACGGCGCGGACCTCACCCGCTGGCTCTCCCGCTCGCTCGCCTTCGCCGGCAACCCCGCCACCCCGGCCGCCGCCACCCAGATGGCCCAGCGCCTGCCGATCCTCGCCACCGCCGACGACGAAGCCCTGCTCCGCGACGCCGGCTTCTCCGAGATCGCCCTCTTCTACGCCGCCCTGTCGTTTCGGGGGTGGGTAGCCGTGGCGTGAGACAAGAAAGGCGGAGCCACAGCCCCGCCTCTATCGCCGCCATCGCTCGATATCGGCCTCGCGCCCCTTCCGGCCTGAGGTCCTGCGCCTTCGCGCAGGATGACGAACTTATATTAATAAAAACAAATACATAGGCCGTCATCCTGCGCGAAGGCGCAGGACCTCGGGACGGTAGAGCGAGCGGCCGATATCACGCTCCCTCTTCACCCATCACCCGACAATCCCCCTCACCAGAATGAAGTTCTCGTGCCGCTCCCCCTCCAGCTCGAAGTCGCGGGAGCCGTGGCGGCGGAAGCCTTGGGCTTGATAGAAGCGGAGGGCCGGGGCGTTCCCTACGCCGCCGATTGCAGCGGCTTCGCCCGCTCGATCCGCGCCAGCTCCTTGGGGCTGTTCATGGCCTCCCACAGGTCGCTGCGGCGCTGCACGTTCAGCCAGAAATCGGCACTGTTGCCGAACACCCGCGCCAGGATGAGCGCGGTGGCCGCCGTCACGTTGCGGCGGTCGTTGCAAAGCTCATTGACGTGCTTGCGCTGAACGCCCATCGCCTCGGCCAGCGCCGCCTGCGTCAGCCCGAGCGGCTGCATGAACTCCTCCGTCAGGATCTCGCCAACGGTGGCCGGCTTGCGCTTGGTCATCAACATTCGTCACCTCACCGGTAGCTGTGATCGTCGAGATAGATATCCGACGCTTTCTGCATTCGAAAGTGGGGACCTTAGGGCGGTAGAGCGGTCGCCCGATGCCGCTCTCCCTTATATTCCAGGTGCGCCGCCATCGCACTTAGGGCAACGCCGCAGATGAAAGTCTGAACCATTGGCGCCGTACACATGCCCACACTCGGGGCGTCGCATTGCAGCGCCCAGATATACTGGAGGTGATCTGTTCCTTTAAATTTCGTCTTGCGCAAAAGACGCTGGTCGTTCCTGTTCTTGTCACCTTCCTCCGCCACGCTTCCCTCCCATGCTCCTTCAAGCATTTAGGCGGTGTGAGCAAAAGCCGACAATCCAGACTTTGGGTTCTTGGCCATCAGACCGTCTCTCACTCCTCCTCCCCCCTCACCAGAATGAAGTTCTCGTGCCGCTCCCCCTCCAGCTCGAAGTCGCGCGAGCCGTGGCGGCGGAAGCCTTGGGCTTCGTAGAAGCGGAGGGCCGGGGTGTTCTCGTGGTTGACGGCGAGCCAGACGCGCTCGAGCCCGCGCTGCCGGCAGAGATCGGACGCCTGGGCGATGAGGCCGGTGCCGATGCCTTGCCGGGCGTGGCGCGAGCGGACGTAGAGCGTGGCGATCTCGCCCGTGAGGCCCGGCACCGTCGGGCAGGCGGCGTCGAAATCCAGCCGGAGATAGCCGAGGAGATACGGGCCGCGCCGGCAGGTCACGATGGCCTGTCGCGGATCGGCGATGTGCGCGGCGAACCGCTCGGCCGTGAACTCGCGCAGCACGTAGTCCGAGAAGGCCTGGCGGATGCCGTCCCGCGCATAGGTGTGGAGCCAGACCTCGATGGAGAGGGCGGCGAGGTTGGCGGCGTCAGCAGGGCCGGCGAGGCCGTAGCGAAGGTCCATTCCGGCGGCTCCCATCAGGTCCGGCAAAGGCGAAGCCCCATCACCCTTCAGGGCGGGGCCAGTCAAGCGCCCCCGGCTACATAGAGCCTGACTCGAAATTCGCTGGGGCGAGGCAGATGGCGATGATTTCGAGAACCGGAGCGGAGCGAACATGGAGCAACTCCAGCAAAAGTGGAAACCGGTTTTGCGTCCGGAGTTGCGTTGAGCAAGAGGTAGGGCATTGGCGGTGAACCGCCAATGCCCAGGGGTTCGTGAGCACCGGAAGCGCAGAAATCGAAGCTAGATGCCCGGCCCAGTAGAGTTTCGGGTCAGGCTACTTCGGAAAGCGGCTGAGGTGCTCGTGGACGATCTTCCACTGCCCCTCCTCCTTGCGCAACACGGTGGTGCCGCGCCCCTCGCCGGCGCAGGGCGTCCCGTCGATCTCGGCCGTCCAGCGGAAGCGGTAGGTGCAACTGGCCGCCGTGTCGCCTACGGCGATCCAATCGACGTCCTCCAGCCAGTAGGTCTCGTTCCTGAGCCGGCGCCAGGTGTCCTCGAAGGCGGCCCGGATGGCGTCGATGCCGCGATGGCTGCCGTCGGTGAACCAGAACACCGCCTCCGCCGACAGCAGCGGGGCGACCTCGTCGAAGCATTGCCGCGCGAGACTGGCTTCGTAGAGTTTCAGGTGCTCTTGCGGCTGCACGCGGCTCTCCTGTGGCGGGCTATGGGCGCCGCCACAGAGTAGAGCAGTTCGGCAAAAGTGGACACGGTCTTGCGTCCGAAGCTGCGTCTTGAAAGGAAGATGGAGCTTTTCACCGGAAAAGCTCCAGACGCTTCGACGCCGCCGGCAATGGCCCTCAGGCCAGCCAGATCGCCAGCCCCACCACGTCGGCCGCCGTCAGGGCGCCGGTGTCGGCGTCGGCGGCGCCGGTGGTCAGCGCATAGGCGATGCCGGTGGAGAAATACTGGCCGAGCAGCCCGAGGTCGACGTCGAACTCCTTCGACGGCGCCAGGGGGATGGCGACCACCGGCGCGTCGGTGCCCACCGTCGGCGCTGACGCCTTGTTGTAGAGCTTGAGGAAGCGGACGCTGGTCGCCGCGTTGTAGCCGTGGATCTTGTAGACCCGGCCGGCCGAGGCCTTGGCCACCGTGGCGTTCACCGACGCCGCGGCCGACGCCAGCCGATTGACCGAGGCGATGCCGCCCGAGCCGCCGGAGGTCTGGGCGGTGACGGTCAGCGAGCCGCCGACGACGGCCGGCGCGATGTCCTGCATCATGGCGACGGGGATGGCGCGCACGTTCATCGGCCCGGCCGTGAACGCGGTGGCGCGCACGCGGACGGCCAGCGCGCCGGGGGCGTAGACCTCGAAGGCGTTGGCCGAGGAGAGGTTGCTGGCGCTGGTGGTCGGCCCGCCGCCGGAGGAGGAGAGCGCCGAAACGGCCACCCAGGTGGCAAGGCTCGGCTCGTAGGCGGCCTCGAAGGCGAGGGTGACGCCCGAGAACGTGCCCCACCAGGCGAACACCGCGCCGTTGTAGGCGCCGATCGGCACGGTCACCGATTGGCCGCTGGCGGTGATGGCGCCGGTCACCGCGCCGGACTGCGCCAGATCCTCGAACGGCAGCGCCCCGCGCGCGCCCATGTAGGTTTCGGCGATGGACTGCATGTCGTGTCTCCTGAACAACGGCCGGATCGCTCGTCCGGCGCTTTCGGAAGACACACTAGGGGCGGGCGGGTTTTCGCCGTTCCGGCGCCGCTAGAGCGCCGCTAGAGCATCATCCGACCGGAGTGAAACGAGGATCGAAAAGATGATGCTTCACGAACAAGAGCTTGGAGCGCCGATCTGATTCAATCAGATCGAACAGCGCTCTAGCGCCCCGCCGCCACCGCCTGCCCGGCGCCGCTCGTGCTGCCCGGCGCCGTCTGCCAGTCGCGCGGGTTGGCCGGCGACTGCACGGTGAGAATGCGCACGGCCGACCGCTCTACCGGCAGCATCTCGTCGGTCAGGTTGTCGAGCACGTAGAACTCGGGCCCGAGGTGCACCACCAGCACGGCGTGGAGCTGCCCCTTGGCCACCCCCACGGCAACCCGCGCCTCGGCGCTGCCGAGCCCGGCGGCGATCAGCCGGTGGCGCTTGGTCATCACGTAGTCGTCGCAGTCGCCGTTCCTCGGCCCGATCCGCCAGACGTCGACGCCCGCCGGCTCCACCTCGGGGCGGATCTCGCCATTCACCGCGCGGTTGATCCGCTCGACCTCGGCCAGGTCGAGGCTGCGCGTCGCCGCCACCGGACGGCACTCGTCCGCCGAGACGGCGCACATGTCGTAGAAGCCGTTCGGGCCTGCAGCCTGGGCCGCGTAGAGTCCGGCGAGAAGAGCGAGAACAGAGGTCAAGAAACACCCCGCGGACAAGCCAGTGCAAATGTGGACTTGGTGAGTAGACTTGACGCATCGCGGCCTCCCCAACTATCGGGATGAAACCGAATCCGGCGCACTACGTGTGCCGCCCCGTGATGGTCCTGGTCTTCTCCGGGCATGTAATCCCGCGAGCGCTTCCTTGCGTCCTGCCCCCAGTTAGCCGTCTAGATTGGTTAACGCTTCGTTAAACGGCGAAGCTTGAGGCGCAGAGATGGTCATATGTCTCGACTTCGCTGGGAGGTGTTGCACCGGCGCACGGGATTTGGCGGATATACTTTGGCGGGTATGGGAGAAGTAAGTACAGGTGGTGGGTGAACGGGGTGGATCGCGCGGTGCGCGCTGAATGGGCGTCCAAGGGGTGCCCGATATCAGCGTACCACCCCTTCCTGCCTGAGGTCCTCGCCTTCGCAAGGATGACAGATTTATATAGAGGTGTCAGTGGGATGAGCGTTGCGCGAAGCCCCCAAACGCGATCACCGCCACGATGAGGAGCATGGCGCTTAGAGGTTCAGGCACGCCGCTATCCGATTGTTACATATATATAAATTGTCATCCTTGCGAAGGCCGCTTGAATTCGCGAGCGAATTCAAGGTGTACCTCAGGCCGAAAGAGGCGAGCGGCCTATATAGGTCTCCCTTGCACACCCCTCGCATTTCCGCAAAGCTCGCCCCATGAATCCGGGCTGGGTCTACATCGTCACCAACAAGCCGCAGGGCGTGCTCTACGTCGGCGTCACCTCCGATCTGGAGGGGCGCATCTGGGAGCATCGCACTCACGTCTATCGTGGGTTCACCGACAGCTACAACTGCACGCGGCTGGTCTGGTACGAGGACTACGACGAGATCGTTGACGCCATCGCGCGCGAGAAACAGGTGAAGCACTGGAAACGCGAGTGGAAGATCAAGGCGATCGAGGAGATGAACCCAAGTTGGGAGGATCTCTTCGAGACGATCATGGGGTGAAGGGGGGAGATCTATATTGGCGTTGGTGGAGTTCGTGGGAGATCTATATCGGCCGATCGCTCCGTTCTGCCCGAGGTCCTCGCCTTCGCAAGGATGACAATTTATATATATGGAACAACTGGATAGATGTTTTCGCCTACTCTCGCAGGTCGGCGTGTTCCACATGGGGCGGTGAGGCCGTTAGGAACTCTTACGACCACCTAACCGATTGTATCGTTTATATAAATTGTCATCCTTGCGAAGGCGAGGACCTCAGGCAGAAAGGGGCGGTACGCCGATATAGCGCTCCCCCCCAAAAAAAGCTCAGGCGGGCCGGAGCCCGCCTGTCTCATTCGCCTTCTCTCAGTCGCCAAGATCTCCCGGCAGCCAATCCGGCGGGGGGCCGCCGAGGGCTTCCGTCAGGCCGTTGCCTTCGGGGGCGTCCGGCGCGCTTGTCGCCTTCGGTTTCCTCCCGCGCTTGCGCGGGGCCGAGACCGCCTCGCCCTCGCCATCCGGAGGAAGCGGCGCGGGCGTCTCCCCCTCCGCTTCCACCCACGACGGCTTCAGCCCGTCCCGCATCAGCGCGTCGGGAAGGTCGAAGGCCTCCCCGGCGTCGCGGATCTTGCCGCCGAAGTAGCCCTTGCGGACGGCGGTGACGCGCATCAGATCGCCACTCCGTTGGACTGCACGCCGGCCACCACGCCGGCGGTGATCTTGCCCGTGGTCGGCGCCGTGCCCGACACCGTGTACTTGAGGCGGCCGTACTGCAGGGTCAGGCCGCGCGGCAGGCCGTCGCGGGCGATCTGCGAGCCGGCCTTCAGCTGGGCGAGCGGCACGGTGGCGAGCGGGATGACGCGGTCGGGCGTGAAGGTGGGGGTGCTGTCGAGCTCCAGGTCGATCTGCAGCGAGGTGAGGTTGTTGAAGTCCTCCACCACCTGCACCAGCAGCGCCACGTCGTCGCCCTTGCCGACGTCGAAATTGCGGGTGGCCGGCGAGATCGGGCCGAAGTCGATGGTGTTGGTGGAGGCGACCGTCGCCGTGACGGGCTGAGCGTCCGAGAACAGCGCCTGAGTGTCCAGGATCATTTGGATGTCCTTGAAAAAGCGGGGAGAAGGGCGCCCGCCGGAGCGGGCACTTTCGGAACTCGGCGGTTAGCCCGCATACGCCGGCAACGCGGCCTCGGTGTTCAGGAGAGCATCGGTTTCCCGGATCGGAATGCCGCGATAGGTCAGCACTTCCTTGCCCTCGACGCTGTCGCGCTTGAGGCCCGGGGCGTTGTAGTTGTAGCTGCCGGCGTTGGTCGTGAGCGACCGGTCGGACGACTGGGCGTCCAGCACTTCCAGCACGTCGCGGTTCATGTAGATGGCGATGCGGCTCGACGTGGCATTCAGCCGGCGCGACTGCAGGCGATAGTAGGCCTCACGCAGCAGCTTCCAGATGTCCACCGAGCCCGCCATCATGTCGGACACGTCGATGTTGGCGATGCGGGCGTTGTAGCGCCAGTCCTTCACGAACATACCGACATGCCAGGAGAACAGCGTCGACTTGACGTAGAACTTGTTGCCGGCGGCATCCAGCGTCACCTCCTCGCCCTTGTCCTGCACCTGAACGCCGGTGGGGATGCCCTCGGGCGTCAGGAGCGAGGTCGCATGGTCGCCCCAGGTGACGAACCAGATCGAGGTGTTGTCGGCGCCGCGGCCGCCGCCGTCGATCACCTGTCCGGCGGCGACGTTGGGCTTGGTGGCGTTCGGGCCGTCGTAATAGGCGTTGTAGCGGGCGGCGAGGCCCTTGAACTTCTCCGGCGTGGTGGCGACGTCGTGGTAGAAGATGCCGGTCGCCATCTCCTGGTTCATCGCCTCGAGGAACGGCGCGCTGTCGACGAGGCGCTGCTTGGCGGCGTCTTTCGCGAGCGCCAGCAGGCGCACGTCGATCTCCGAGCGCGCTTCCAGGAAGCCGGTGGTGTCGTCCACCTGCTGCACGGTGGCCTTCGACTGCGGCACGCCCTTGTAGAGGCGCCCCCAGGCGACGGACGGCAGGCCGGTGCGGATCATGTGGCGATGGATGGCCTGCTGGTTGCAGACGGTGACCATCGCGTCGTCCAGCACCGGATTCTGCTGCGACAGGATTTCGAGAACCGTGCCCTCGGCGCTCTGCTTCTGCGCGTCGATCAGGTTCGGGTAGTAGGTGCCAACGGTGGCCATGTGTCATTTACCCCTTGGGCTTGTCGCTCGGAAACAGCAGGTGGGCGGCCTCTCGGGGGCGTCCTGCCCCTGCCCCGCCGCTCTCCGGCCGGTCTTCGGCGATCGCGCTTCCGACGCGCGCCATGAACCGGATAACTTCCGGGTGGTTTCCGCCGCCACTTTCGGTGAGAAACGTGCGGAGCCCCGGCGTGCCGAAGCGGGCGAGCGCCCCCTGCGCGGTGGCCACCGAGGCATCCCAGCGGGCGCCGCCGATCTCGGCATCCTTGCGGGCCGAGTTGACCCATCCGGTCTGGATGTCGGCCCACTCGTGGGCGCCATGGGCAGCCTCCGCCTGACGATGGGCGGCGAGCGCACCGGCCAGCACCTGCGCCTGGCCGCGCGTCAGGCCGATGTCTTTCAGCACCGGCGACATCGCCTCGGCCAGCTTCTCGTCGATCGCCATGCCCTCGGGCAGGTTGAAGTCGTAGCGGCCGTCTTCCGGAATTTCGTCGGCCGGGTCGGGGGCGTCGGTCTCGTCCTTGGCGCCGTCCTTGGCTCGGTCCTTGGCTTCTGGCGGATTGCGCCCGCCGTCATGGTCCGGCGCCGAGCCGGCGTCGTCGCCCCCAGCCTCGGACGGCGCCGCCTCGCTCGGGAACATCAAACTCTCCGGCGCCGCGCCGGCATCGCCGCCCATGCCGTCGCCTTCAGGCGCGAACACCGCCGCACCAACAATCCATCGCTCAAGCATATTGATCATCCCCATCTTCACGCGCCTTGCCGCCGGCATCCCGGGCGGCCCGTTCCAGTTCCCGCGCCTCGCCGCGCTCCAAGAGCAGGCGCGGGTAGAGCCGCGCATCCACCAGATCGAGCTTCTGCAGGATTTCGAGGCCGAGGGATTGCCGCCCCAGGCGATAGCGCTCGGCCGCCTCGCTGCCGGCATCGAAGGCATTGGCGTAGAGCCCGGCCCGGCCCAGCAGCCAGAACACCACCCGCTTGCCCTCGGCCGTGTCCATCATCAGCCGGAAAGCCTCCCGCAGATCGGCCTCCTCCTCGGCAGCGTGTTTCCGCGCCTCAACATCCCGCGCCTCACGCGCTTCGAACTCATCGAGCATCGATCACCTATTGATTTGATTGGAGAAACTGGTTCACGCGATCCGGCGTCCGCGCCGTTGAAGCTCGCCTGATATGAGCCCCTAGCCCCATTCGGCCCGAGGTCCTCGCTTTCGCAAGGATGACAGGAGATTGATATTTAGGAACAAGCGGATAGGTGGAGCCCGCAACTATCAAGCTATCGGATAGATGGAGCCCCAACTATCGAGCCGTCGGATAGGTAGGCGCCCGCAACTATCAATCTCGTCATCCTTGCGAAGGCGAGGACCTCAGGACGAGAAGACGCTGCGGCCACTATCAAACTCCTATTCCCTCACCCATCATCGTTGCCTTCGCGCAGCGCCCTATATCAACCCCTTGCCTCATTCTGCCTGAGGTCCTGCGCCTGCGCGCAGGATGACAGTTTTATATAAATGAAAACAAAGAGATAGCTCATCATCCCCGCGAAGGCCGCTTGCATTCGCGTGCGAATGCAAGGTGGACCTCAGGACGAGAAGACGCTGCGGCCAATATCAGCCTCCCCCACCAATCCCCAACTGCGCCATCAGCTGCTGCGCCGCCGCCGGATCGATCCCCGCGTCCTTGCCCGCCCGCACCGCATCCGCCCCGGCGGAAATGGCCGGCGCAACCGTCTTCGCCATCTCGGCCATCTGCGCCTGCTGCTGCTGTTGCGCCCGCGCCTCACGCGCTTCCTGCACCTTGTCGTCGGGCACCACGATCGCCGCCGGGGCGCCGATCATGTCGGCGTAGACGTCGATCGACTGGTCGGCGTCGAGCTTGTCGAGGATGTCGGGCTTCATCGCCGCCCACTGGCTGGCGAAGCCGACGAGCCGCTCCACCGCGCCGGTGGCCACCGCCTTCTGGGCCTGGGCCAGCGTCGAGATGTACTCCACCGCCAGCCGCTGGTTCTGGATCTCGCGCGGCGGCGGCGGGAACAGGTTGCGCTTGAGGCCGATCTCGAAGGCCCGGTCGACGCAGGGTTCCAGCTGGTTGTTGTAGATGTTCTCCAGCACCGGACCGAGCGCCAGCAGCTTCTCTTCCTTGCGCTCGGCGATCTCGAACTGGTTGCGCGGCTGGATGCCCTCCATGTTGGCCAGCATCAGAAACAGGTCGGCGTAGAAACCGGAGTTGATGCGCTGCCGCGTCTCGGCGATGTCCTGGAGCAGCGGCCCGATCTGCGGACTCGCCTCCATCACCGGCCTGAGGCCCTTCCCCGTCGGATCGTCGACGAAGGTGATGGCGCCGGGCAGCAGCGACATCGGGTTGCCGTTCAGCGACGTCGGCCCCTGAAGCGGCGGCCGCGCCAGCTTGGCGATCACCTCCAGCTTGTCGCGCACCATGGCCTGCAGCGTCTTCACGTCGCCGATGGCGTCCATGCCGGGCGACTGCGCATAGGTGTCGTCGCCGCAGACGAGCCACGGCGGGCAGATGATCGGGTTGCTGTCGAAGCCGCTTTCCTCGAGCAGGCCATCGTTGCTGTTGCCGTTGGCCTCCCAGTAGTTGGAGAGGAACGGCTTGTTGCGCTTGTCGATCTTCTGCGGGTCGCGGCCGACGCGCGGCTCGATGGCGTGCCAGATGTCGAAGGTCTGGTCGTAGCGGCCGGCGTCATAGGCCGAGCGGATCGAGGTGGAGATGGTGTCGAGGCCGAACCGGCGCACGATCTTCTCCACCGACCAGCGGAGCATGCGGTAGAGCGTCGTCGCCCGGCCCTCGGCGTCCCTGGCGATCCAGAAGCGGCCGTGCAGCAGCTGGATCATGTGCAGCGGGTCGTCGCTGCCCTCGATCAGGATGCCGCAGGACTGGCCGAACAGGCCGATGTCGCCATAGCCCTCGTGGAAGGCCGGGTAGACGTTGGAGCGCTGGAACATCCGCCGCTCGATCGCCTCCACTTCGTCCACCCACAGCTTCACCGGGCCCCACTCGCGAAGCTCGGGGTCGGTGGTGGCAAAGCGGAACCACGGCCGGGCCGGCGACGTCAGCCCCGAGTGCATGCCGGACGCCAGCGTCCGCCAGGCGAAGGTGCCGGAGGGGTCGAGAATGCGCTTGCGAGAGATCGCCCGCTCGTCGGTCGCTTCCAGGCGCAGCCGGTGCGGCGCCACGAAATCGGCAAGGCCGCTCCAGGTGGATTCCCACGGCTGGCGAACCCGCTTCAGCTCCTCGGCCCGGCGGCGGTGATACTGGACCTGCGTTTCATTGGCGCGCGCTTCCATCACACCCCCAGGAGTACGGATTTCTGGGTGGTCGCATCTCGCAACACGCCGTTGGCACCGGTGAGGATGGTGGAGGCGCCGGACCTCAGCTTGTCGGTCGCCCGCCGCGCCGCCGCCGTCTGAATGGCGCCGTTATCCGGCTCCTGGGACTGCGCCGAGGTCTTGTATTGCTCCACCTTGGGAGTGGACTTGGAAAGGCACATGGATCATCGCCCCGCGTAAGGATCGTACCTCTCGTCCATACGGCGGGTGAGGTTTCCGGACTGCGGTTGGCGGGGATTTTGGAGTTCGGAGCGCGACCCAATCGCGCCGATGCAAGCGCTATCGCGAAAGGATCAAGGGGCAGTGGAGCACGGAGGATCAGGCCGGCTTTTGGAGCACGATATCGGCGTTGCGCTCCATCCTGCCCGAGGTCCTCGCCTTCGCAAGGATGACAACTTGATATAAAGGGGAAATAGCTGGAGTGCGCGGCATACAGCTTGATGTCGCATGAGCGGCAAGCGTTGCGGATGACAGCGCGATGATAAAGCCACCCACCTAACCGATTGTCATCCCTATATATAATGCTGTCATCCTTGCGAAGGCGAGGACCTCGGGCAGGATGGAGCGAGCGGCCGATATCGCGCTCCCCAAACCGAGGGCGTCAGGGAGACACGCATTGCGCCGAGGGGCAAGATCGGCATGTTCAGCCTGGACAGCCTGATCAACATGCTGACCGCCCTTGGCCTCAAGGTGGATATCCAGATCCGCAACGCGGCCTGAACTCAGCATACGACGATCCGCACGCGATCGCAGAAGCCTGCCCCCCGAACGCGACAAGGGGGCTCGCGCCCCCTTGGTTTCCTCTTCGCGATCCGGCAGGCAGGCGTTACGAGCCGACCGCCGCGCTTTCGATGGTGTTTTCCAGGATGCCCTTGCGGCGGATCACGGAAATGATCACGCCGACCACCATCCAGCCGCAGATCAGCATCGCCGTCATCGCGCTGGCCTCGTTGATGAACATCATGATCACCAGGAAGCAGTTGAGCAGGAAGGCGATGGCGATGATGGTCATCAGCAGCGGCTTCGAGCGGACCTTGAAGGTGGCGTTGTCGTAGATGCCCTTGTGGTTCCGGTACAGCATGAAGCAGCAGACGATGACGACGATCTGGGCGACGACGCCGGTGATGCCGGCGGCGATGGAGATCTCCTTCACCGACAGGCTGAGGGCGATGGGCAGGATGCCGATCAGGTAGAGCAGCGTCAGCAGGTAGTGCGGCGTGCCGAAGCGCTTGTTGACGCTGGCCAGCTTGCGCGGCAGCCAGTTGTCGTCGCAGGCGACGAGCAGGCTCTTGCTGCCCCACAGCATCTGGGCGTTGATGATGCCGAGAACGCTGACGATGCCGGCGCCGATGGAGAAGTAGAGGAACTGCCCGCGCGACATCACGTGCTCGGCCACCAGCGTCAGCGGCTTGTTGGCGACGTCGGGGATGGGCAGCACGCCGGCCGCCACCGAGCTGGCGAGAACGTAGGCGACGGCGGCAAGGCCGGTGGCGCCGATGATGGCGATGGGGATGTCGCGCCCCGGGTTCTTCATCTCGCCGCCGAGTTCGCCCACCATGGCCGCGCCGCCCGTGGTGAACAGCAGGATGCCGGCGGCGCTGATCAACCCGTTGAAGCCGTTGGGCAACAGTTCGCTGAAGTTGGTCGCCTGGATTTCCGGCGCGCCGGTGACGATGAACAGCAGGATGGCGCTGGCCATGATCAGCGTCAGCACCATGCCCACCTTGGCGGTCGACTTGGAGCCGGAGAGGTTGAGCAGGTAGAACAGCGTCAGGATGAAGAAGGCCAGGAGCGGCTTCGGCAGCTGGAGCCAGGCCGGGAAATGCTCGTAGAACACCGAGATGTAGTCGGCGGCCGTGATGGCATAGAGCGACAGCGCCACGTTGGTCAGGAAGAAGAACCACAGGGTCAGGAAGCCCGCCACCGGCGACAGCAGCCGGGTCGGCCAGGTGTAGGTGCCGCCGGTGACCGGCATGGCCGAGCTCATGATGGCGAAGGGAATGCCCGCCATGATCGAGGTCAAGGCCGCCAGCGTGTAGGCGAGCGGCACGCCGGCGCCCGTCAGGCCGATGGCGACGCCCGTCAGGGCGATCACCCCGCCGCCGATGACCTGCTTCAACGCCACGCAGAACACCATCGGCAAGCTGAGTTCTTTTTTCAGACTATCCGTGTTTCGTGTGATCTTGCTCACAGCCATGTCGTTTCCTCCCGGTATGCCGCCGGAGGCCCCCCTCCTGCGGAAGCCCCCGGTCCTCGTTGTTTTTGAGTGTGGATCAGCCCAGCGCGCGCTTCAGGCGGCTGAGGCACTCGTCGACCGTGGCGCGCGGGCAGCCGAGGTTGACGCGCATGAAGCCGTGGCCCTCGGGGCCGAACTTCTGGCCCTTGTCGAACCACACCCGCGCCTTGGTCAGCATGAATTTCTCCAGCGCCTCGGGGTCCATGCCGAGGGCGCGGCAGTCCATCCAGGCGAGATAGAGCCCGTCGGCCTTGAACACCTTCAGCTGCGGCAGCGACTTGGCGATCTCCTTGGCGAAGTGCTCCTGGTTGCCCTTCAGGTAGTCGAGCAGCGCCTCGAGCCAGGGCTCGCCGTGGCGGTAGGCGGCCTCGCCGGCCACCATGCCGAGGTTGTTGATGAAATGCAGGCCGTTGCGCGTCAGCTGGCGACCCAGCTCGGCGCGGATCTCCGGGTTGGCGACGATGATGTTCGAGCACTGCAGACCGGGGATGTTGAAAGTCTTGCTCGGCGCCGTGCAGACGATGCTGTTGTCGGCGAACGTCGGACCCAGCGAGCCGAAGGGGATGTGCTTCATCGACCGGTTGAAGACGAGGTCCTCATGGATTTCGTCCGACACCACCAGCACGTTGCGGCGGGCGCAGATCTCCCCCATCTGCCGGAGGTCGTCCTCCGACCACACCGTGCCCGTCGGGTTCTGCGGGTTGCACAGGATGAACAGCTTGGTGTTCGGCTGGATGGCCGCCTCGAACACCTTGGCGTCGAACCTGTAGCGGTCGCCGTCCACCGTCAGCGGCGCATAGACCACCTGCCGGCCGTTGTTCAGCGTGTCCTGGTGGAAGTGGACGTAGACCGGCGTCTGCACCAGCACCGAGTCGCCGGGGCGCGACAGCGCCTGGATGACGGTGTTGAGCGCGGTGACCACGCCGGGCGTCTGCAGCACCCACTCCGTCGGCACGTCCCAGCCGAACCGCTTGCGCTGCCAGCCGACCACGGCGTCGAGATAGCTCTTGGTGACGCCGGGATAGCCGAACATGCCCCGGTCGGCGGCAGCCTTCAGCGCGTCGATCACCGGCTGCGGCGCCCTGAAATCCATGTCGGCGACCCACATCGGCAGCGGGTCGGCGGCGGCCTCGTCGGCGCTCAGGCAACTTTCCGGAAAGGCCCATTTCGCCGAGTCCGAATGACGGCGGTCGATGACCGTATCGAAATCAAAAGCCATGCTATCCTCTCCTGAAGCGAAACACGTGTTAAATTTGAAGCTAACGTGTTGAATAATATAAATAAAATGGTAAAATTTCAAAACACTTGTGAGTAATTTTCAAAAATGGAACGGCCCGCCCCGGCTTGGGGGCAGGTTGGGACGCTGTCGCGATCGTGGAAGGGGGGGCGGCCGTCCGTCCGGTTCGGCGACTATTCGTCGACCAGGAACGGCAGGTGGGCGCGCAGGGCGGCATCCCAGGGCGGGATCGAGCCGAGGTCGTCGACGATGAAGTCGATGAAGCCGCGAATGGTCGGGTTGGTGTATTTCGAGCGGAAATACATGGCGTAGAGCGTGTGGGTGATCGCCGAACGGTAGTCGGGCAGCACCACCTCCAGGTCGCCCGAGAGGATGTTGTTGGCCACCACATAGGTCGGCAGGCAGGCGACGCCGTGCTGCTCCCGCGTCGCCGCCAGGAGGGCGAGGCTGGAGTTGGAGATCATGCAGCCCTCGACCTTGACGTGCCGCACCTCGTTGCCGCGCTGGAAGGTCCAGGCGCCGTCGAGCGTCATGGCCGGATAGACGAGGCAGCGATGGCTGGCGAGATCGTCGGGCGACTCGATGCGGCCGTGGCGCTCGAGATAGCCGGGGGCGGCGCAGTAGACCCAGTGGATCGGCGCCAGCTTGCGCGAGGCATGGCTCCAGACGGTCGACGCGGTGATGCGCAGGGCGACGTCATAGTTCTCCTCGGCGAGATCGACGCAGCGGTCGTCGAGCGAGATGTTCACTTGAACCTGCGGCGACGCCTCGATGAAGCGACCGAGGATCGACGACAGCTGCGCGCAGCCGAAGGCCACCGAACTGGTGAGCAGCAGCGGGCCGGCCGGATAGCTGCGGAACTGCGAGGTTTCGTTCAGCGCCTCGTCCAGGCTGTCGAGAATGGTGGCCGTGTGCTGCATCAGCGCCCGCCCGCCCTCGGTCAGCATCATGCTGCGCGTCGTCCGCCGGATCAGCAGAATGCCCAGCCGCTCCTCGAGCTGCGTCAGGCTCTTGGACACCGCCGACGGCGTGACGTTCAACTCCCGCGCCGCCGCCGAAAGCGACCCGGTCTCGGCAATGCGCGCAAACACCATCAGCTGCGACAGCGAAGCCAGATTCCTCATGCGAACGGCTCCCCCACCCCAAGACCATGGCCGCAAAACTGGTGCGAGTATGTGGCACAGGCCAGGAAAAGCGTCCAGACCACCCCTCGGCTACCCGGCGGGGGCGGGGCCCGGGCAAAGCGAAGCGCACTCGATATCCCCGCCCCTCCCGCCCGCCGCCATTGCCGGTGGCGCTTGCGAAGCGTTTGCGGTAGGCACGGCTTGGACGGTCGAGGGGGTGAACCATGCTGGCGAGATCGGCGCGCATCATGCGCGATCATTCTGCTCTCTATCTTCTGCTGGCGCTCCTGATCGTCGGCGGAGAGGTGGTCGCCGGCCTCAAGCTGTGGGCCGGCCCCGGCCATATCGGCGAGATCGTCGCCTGCCTCTATCTCTCCACCGGCCTGCCGTTTCTGCTGCTTCGGGGCATGCCGCTCAGCAGCGCCGCCGGCTTCACCGCGCCCGGCGCGATGGCCGCCGGCTTCAAGGTGGTGCTGATCGCCGTCCTCGTCACGTCGGTCACGCTTTACGCCACCTACCGCACCACGGTGCTGATGATCTTCGGCATGTATCCGCCGCTGGCCGAACTGCTGATGGTCGCCGGCCTGCTGGCGCTGGCCCTGCCGCTGATCGTCACCCTGCTCGGCAGCTGGATTCCCGCGGGCATCATGGGCAAGGGCGCCGGCTTGCACCGGGCGCTCATCCGGGGCGGGATGTCGCTGCACACCGTCTACTGGCGTCTGGTGCTGGCGCTGGTCGCCGCCGTTCTGATCTGGCTCCTCATCATCATCGCCCACCTCGCCGCCTTCGGGCTGCTGCCGATGCTGGTGACGCCCGACGGCGGCCTCGACCTCTTCGGCATCGCCTGCGGCTACCTGATGGCCCTCGTCGGCCTGGCGCTGCTCACCTACGTCAACGTAGTGGTCTGCGTCTGCTACGCCCGCAGCGAGAACATCGCCCTAGACACGCCGCCGGAGGGGACTGGGGCGGCGTGATCGGCGAACTGCCCATATCGGGCTTGCCGAACAAAGGCAGCCTGATATGCCCCCCCTCGCTCCACCGTCCTGAGGTCCTCGCCTTCGCAAGGATGACAATTTGATATGAGCGGGAGATAACTGGAGTACGCGAGGTGACCGCTCGAAGCGGCATGCGCGACAAGCATCGCAAAATCACGGCACGATGGAGAGACGAACCCACCTAACCGATTATAAAAGCTATATATAATGCTGTCATCCTTGCGAAGGCGAGGACCTCAGGCAGAACAAAGCTCCCCGGCAGATATAGCGCTCCAAGAACCAAGCCAGCGCGATCCATGACTGACAAGAACTGGCCTGAACCTCTCACAGCCCCCCATGCGGATCGTACCTCTCCTCCGCCGCCCGCCGCGCACCCCCGCCCACCCCCGCCCCGCGCTTCACCACCGGCTCGGCAAAGGTCAGCGCCACGGCATCCGCCCGGTTCGGCGACGGAATGCCGCGCGCCTTCATGTCGGCCTTGCTTTCCAGCTGGATCTTGCCGTCGAGGCGGGGCACGGTTTCCGGGCCGATCAGGTCGGATGACAGCATGCGGTCGTCGGGGTCGAGCGCACCGCCGTCCTTCAGCCAGCGCTTCAGCGTGCCCCACATCTCCGCCCGCTTGTTGAGGTAGCCGGGGTCGGTGGGCTTGCCGGCGAACCAGACCAGCCGCCAGGCCCGCCCCATCGTCCGCCCGGCGGAAACGATGCCGGTGCCATAGCCGGCGTCGACGAACACGGCGTCGGCCCCCTCCTCGTCCTCCAGCCGGGCGATCAGGTTGGCCACCTCCACGTCGTTGTCGTTGCGCGGCAGGCTGGCAAGGCTCTTCACCATCAGCCCCTGGCGCAGCACGATCTCCACCGTGTCGACGCCGGTCCACGCCGGATCGACGCCGATGATCTTGGGCGCGAAGCGATACTGCTCGGGCCGGAGGTGCCGCGCCCGCGCCGCTTCCACGTCGGCCTCGCCGATGAACTGCATCGGGCTTTGGCTGGGGAACTCGCCGCGCACGCGGTATTTCGCCACGTCGCTGTCCTCGCCGCCGGCATCGTCGACGATCGATTGCAGATAGGCCTTGTTGGTGCCCTCGACGGAGCGGCTGTCGATGTGGCGGGTGATCCAGCGGTGGCGATAGCGGCGGAAGCACTCGCGGAAGCGGCCGGCGTTGCGCGTCGGGTTGCCGAAGGCCACCCAGACGATCACCGTGCCCTCGTCGGTCAGCGCGCCCTCGGCCACCTCCCACACCTTGTCGGCGATGGCCGAGGCCTCGTCGAACAGCAGCAGGATGATGCGGCCCTGGTTGTGCAGCCCGGCGAAGGCCTCGGTGTTCTCGGCCGACCAGGTGACGAAATCGAGCCGCCAGCTGTCGCCCCGCTTGGGGTCGCGGCTGCGGATCGATTGCGCCTGCGTGTCGAACCAGTGGGCGGTGACGGCGCGGCGGAACCAGAGGCCCACCTCCGGCGCCGTCTTGGTCTGCATCTGAGAGCGCGTGTTGGCGGTGACCACGATCTTGCAATCGGCCCAGCACGACATCGCCCAGTTGGACAGCATCCCCATCTCGGCCGACTTGCCGATGCCATGGCCGGAGGCGACGGCGATGCGGAGCGGCGTGAAGCGCTTGGCGGGATCGGCCAGATGATCCCGTATCTCCCGGTTGATCTCCCGCTGCCACGCGCGGGGACCAGAGTGGGCGGCGAGATCCCCCTCGCCCCAGTCATAGGCGGCGATCGACCAGCGGTCGGGGTCATACCGGCACTCGGCCGCAAGCCGAATGAGGTCCTCATTGGGATCGGAACGGGAGGTCATGGGAACACCCTCAAGCGCGACAACATATTGGCTTCTATAAGTAAACTGTCATCCTCTGCGAAGGCAGAGGATGGATTCACGTTTGAAGCGCAACAGTGAGGAAGTCTTTGAATACCTCGGCCGGGGTGCTGTAGCCAAGGATCTTTCGTGGGCAGTCGTTGTATTGGTCCATGATGCGATCGATTTCGCT
>NZ_CATNLY010000003.1 GCF_950100655.1 Pleomorphomonas sp. T1.2MG-36 | reverse complement strand
TCTGTGATCCACACAAGCCCTGGCAGAAGGGTGGCATCGAAAACGCCATCGGCCGCATGCGTCGCCAGCTACCCAGCACCACAGATCTCCAAGCCATTCCTCCGAGCGAAATCGATCGCATCATGGACCAATACAACGACTGCCCACGAAAGATCCTTGGCTACAGCACCCCGGCCGAGGTATTCAAAGACTTCCTCACTGTTGCGCTTCAAACGTGAATCCATCCTCTGCCTTCGCAGATGATGACAGTTAATTGATATGAAACAAATAGATAGAGCGTTGTGCGTGGGCTGCGAGGTTGTCGCTTGCTATTAAGGCAGGCGATGCGCTGGACGAGTTCGCGCGCCGCTTATCCCACTGTTTCCTCTATATAAATTGTCATCCTTGCGCAGGCGAGGACCTCGGGCAGGACGGGGCGAGGGGCTGATATCGGTCTCCCCTCGTTTCATGGAGCGTGATAGGGGGCCGATGCGCTTTCTCTTCCTGAGGTCCACCTTGAATTCGCGCGCGAATTCAAGAGGCCTGCGCAAGGATGACCATTTATACATAGGGATCAATCGGCTATCGCGCGAATACTTCCTTTGAGGCCGCATTCCGTGCACGCGCGGACCACGGCGGCCTATGAGGACGCGCACCGCCATCCGATTGTCGGCCCTCGGGACCTTCACGCCTCGCCCTTCGCCCGCTCCATGGCGGCGCGGGCGATGTCGGAGAGCGGGGTGGCGCCGTAGATCTCGACGAGGCGCGCTTCGGCCGCGGCATGGGCGGCGACGAGCACGGCATTGGAGGCGCGCTCCACCGGGCAGGAGGGGTGATCGCTGGAGGTGGCGGCCGGCAGGATCGGCCCGGCGCCGAGCGCCCGCTGCACGTCGAGAACCGTGATCTCCTCAAGGCTCTTCGCCAGCTTCCAGCCGCCGCCGCGCCCGCCTTCGGAGGCGACGATGCCGTGATCGCGCAGGGCGCCGAGGGTGCGGCGCACCACCACCGGGTTGGTGTTCAGCATCTCGGCGATGCGCTCGGAGGTCTCCCGGCCGCCGAGCAGCGCCATGTGGACGAGAACGTGCAGCATGCGCGCCAGCCGGCCGTCGCTTCGCATCCACGGTCCTTTCCGCAACAATTGAGGTTACGTCATAGCTTTTCCGGTTTCACCGGGAAAGCTCTATCTCTTTGTTAAGACGCAGTTCCGGACGCAAAACCGGTTCCCACTTTTGCTGGAACCGCTCCATATTGACAGCGGTCGCTTTCCGTAACACCATTTGTTACGCAACGGAAGGAGTCCCATCATGCGCGAGACGCTGATCGACACGCGGACCATCGCCATGCACTTCCTCGAGGCCGGCGAGGGGCCGTTGGTGCTGCTCTGCCACGGCTTTCCCGAGACGGGGCGTGCATGGCGTCATCAGGTGGCGGCGCTGGCTTCGGCCGGCTATCGGGCGGTGGCGCCCGACATGCGCGGCTATGGCGGCAGCCACGCGCCTGAGGGGACGGACCAGTACACCGTGGTGCACGCCGTCGGCGACATGGTGGCGCTGATGGACGCGCTCGGCGAGGACCGGGCGGTGATCGTCGGCCACGACTGGGGCGCCACCGTCGCCTGGCAGGCGGCCCTGATGCGGCCCGACCGCTTCCGCGCCGTGGCGGCGCTGGGCGTGCCGATGATGGGCCTGCCGCCGCTGCCGCCGTCGCGGATCTTTCCGAGGAGCGGGGAGGCGCTGTTCTACACGCTCTATTTCAACGAGCCGGGGCTGGCCGACGCCGAGTTCGCCCGCGACCCGCGCCTGACGCTTCTCAAGATCCTAAACGCGGCGAGCGGCGAGGCCGGACCGCGCCTTCCGGGCGACGGCACGCCCAACCCCTTCGGCATGGTGCGGCGGGGCGTGGGCCTTCTCGCCGACCTGCCCGCGCCGCCCGCGCTGCCCGCCTGGCTGCCCGAGGCCGAGCTCGACCGGATGGCGGCGGCCTTCGCGGCCAGCGGCTTCACCGGCGCGCTCAACTACTATCGCAATCTCGACCGCAACTTCGAGCTTCAGCAAGCGATGGCCGGCGCCAGGGTGGGCGTGCCGGCGCTGTTCCTGATCGGCGAGCGCGACACGGGCCTTTCCATCCCAGGCATGGCCGAGATCATCGCCGCCATGCCCGAGCTGGTGCCCGACCTTCGCGGATCCCATGTGATCCCCGACGCCGGCCACTGGCTGCAACAGGAGCGGCCGGAGGACGTGACCGAGGCACTGCTCGCCTTCCTCGGCGATGTCGAGGGGCGACTGTTTTCATTCCTGTGACGCTGAAACCTTCGGTTCAGCGTCTGGGGCGGGAAGGGTTTGCGACGGGGCGAAAGTCGGCTGCGTTGTGGCTGCTTTCGGCGCGTCAGCGGATCGCCCCCATGGCCTTCAGCCGCTCCTGGCGGACGCGAACGACCTCGTCCCAGGCGAGGCGCCAGACCCTGTCGTGAAGCTCCGACAGAAAGGCCGCGATCTCGTGGAAGTGCACGTCATCCGCTCTCGCGCGTATCTGGAAGAGCACTTGCTCCGCCTCACAGTCGCTTTCGCCGCCACTGATCGGCACGTCGAGATCGTCGTTCTTGAACCATTGCGGATTGTCAAAAGCCCGCTTTCGCGCGTGGTCGACGGCACAATCCACGTAGGTCTGGGCTTCCGGATATTTGAAGGCGGACGCCAACGCGGTTCCGGGCGACGTAACGCACAACGCGATTGTGAAGCAGCCGGCCAACGTAAGGTCGGTGAAGCCGAGTTTAGCCACGAGATTCCCTCCGAAATGATCCTCACGGTCGCCGCAGCTGCCGTGGCGCACGGCCTCGCATCAACGGATCTTGCCCTCAGCCTTGAGCTGCGCCAGACGAATGCGAAGGAACTCGTCCAAGGCGCGGTCCCCAGCCTTGGTTCGCAGCTCCACAATCACATTGGTCATGTTGTTGTCGGACAGGCCGCTGGCCCTGGCTTTCGACCTGAACGTGTTCTCGATCGGCTGGCATGCCGTCCAGCCGCCGACGCTTAGGTCAAGCACGTCGTCGTTCTTCAACTGCCGTCCCTTGGCCAAAGTCCGCTTTCTGGTTTGAGCCACCATGCAATCGACGTATGCGTTGGCTTCCGGATAATCGAAGGCGGACGGAAGGCGTAACCCGCCCGTCGAGTTGCACGACGCCAGCGCGAGACAGCCGGCCAATGCGAGGCCGGTGAAGCCGAGTTTAGCCACGAAAAATCCCCCCGAATGCGATCCCCGCCATCGCCATATCCGCCGACTCCCTCTCGGCCGATACCTATGAAGCAGACAAGCCCAGGTTTGCATAGTTGGTTTAGATACAATCATATTTGCTGTGGCAAAGAGGACCCGTCGCAATGACCACCTTGGCGACAACCCCGGTTCTGGTGGCGCCGACGCTTGACGCGCTCGGCGGCTATGAGGACGCTCTCGAAAGAGGCTGGTCGCCCGACCCGAGGCGCACGGGTAACGCCGCCTATGTCGCGGCGGAACTCGAGGCGCTGAGGGCCAACCGGGCCGGCTATCTCGACAGGCTCCTGAACGACCCCGCCCCGGCGCGAAACCCTTCACCGACGGCGTTGGTCAACCACGCCTTCTGGATTTCCGACGGCGCGTTCGCCAGCAAGGCGGACCTCCGCTACATACCCGCCACCGGCGCCGTGCCGGCCGGCATTCCCGGCCACATCGGCTTCTCCGTGGTGCCGTGGAAACAGGGCAAGGGCTACGCGACCGCCGCGCTCAGGGCGCTGATGGAGTTCGCCGGAACCAAGCGCCTGAAGACGCTCCACATCCTCTGCAATCCGGAGAACATGGCCTCAAGGCTGGTCATCGAGAGGGTGGGCGGCAAGGTCTACCACGTGGGGCCGCACCCGTCGGACAGCCCGAGGCAGATGAAGATCCATTACCGGGTGAGGTTGTGATCCCGGTTCCGCCGGGTTTCGACCTTTCGGGCGGAACCTGGCGGAAGCACCCGACCGGGCACGGGCCGGTCAGGCCGAAACCCGCTTGAGCGGGATGCGGCCAGATCAAACGGAACGAGGGTGAGGGGCGTAAGCGCCCACGAGGACGATACGCAAAGGTTTATCGAGGGTTGAGAGACAAAACGGTTGAAATCAGGAGGTTCTGACGTCACAAAGAAAAACACCAGGTGGGGCTCGCCCGACCTGGTGCTCTAATCTGATGTCGACGGCGCATAGCAAAAGCCAGTGGGGCCAGTTCGACTGCTCTGAAGGATATGTACCGGCGCGATGGCCGAAAGTCAAGTTCCATACCCTTACGATGCGGCGGCGATTGCTTCACTCAAGGCGTCGATTTCTGAGCCAAGGTTCGCAACCTACCTTGCGAAAGCCAGCGGAAATGAAGCCTTCGCTTTCGCTCTGTACCTCTATAACGCAAGGCTGGCGAAAGCGTTCCTGTTCCCCCTGAGCGTTGCGGAAGTGACCTTGCGCAACGCGGTGGATGGCGTTCTGCTTCAGCTCTTTGGGGATGCCTGGCATCAGGATGCAAAGTTTCGCAATACGGTCCTGACGCAGGAAAGCTTGGATGCCCTGGACAAGGCAGTGAAACGAGCTCAGTCAACTGCGCGCGGCAAAGTGATCGCGGAGCTTACCTTCGATTTCTGGTCCAATCTGTTTCGCAACGATTACGCGGATCTTTGGCGAACAAAGGCCAATATCGCCTTCCCAGGTCTTGCCCACGGCGAGGGGCGACGTGAAATCCAGTTGCTTGTGAAAGAGATCAACCGTTTCCGAAACAGGGTCGCGCATCATGAGCCCATTCTGGACATGAACGTCCCCGACCTGCATTCGAAAATCATCAAACTGGTGGAACTGCGCTGCCAAGTCACGGCCGATTGGATGCGGCATCATTCAACCGTAAGCGTCGCGATGCGCACCCGGCCGAATCTGGCGGGATCCGCGCCTGTCACGTTGGCGAGCAGGGCCGATCCAAGGTTCGAAATCGTCGAGCCGACATCGAAGCTGGTTCACCTTGCGAGAGAAGAGACGCAAGCAAACGCAGCATTCATTTGCATGGAGAAGGGCAGCGTTGTCGGGGCGTTCACGCATCAGCAGCTTGCGCTTTACATGACGACCAAGGCCCAGGAAACGGGCGGATTGATCGACCTGAACGACCACGCCGTCGAGGACATCTTGAACGATCCTGCGATCACCGATGGCTTTCGGCCAATGCCGGCGGGGACGTCGTTCCTTGATGCCGTCAAAACACTGAAAGAACCGAAGACCCGTGTCGTCGTCGCCGTGAATCCGGAGGATGGGGCGCCTGTCGGAGTCATATTGCGAACCCACAGGCGATACTGAGCGACAGCCGCGCGATGGCGATCGATGGCTTGTAGACCGCGACCGGCGGTTCAGAGGCCATGGTTGACGGTAAGGTCCTCCGTGTCTTCGGCAAGGGCGTCCATGGCCTTCTGCCGGGTGTCGAGCTGCGTCTTCAGCGCGAGCACGTCCTTCAACCGGGCGCGGCGGTGCTTGCCGACGTAGCGAAACGGCAGGTCGCCGCGATCCATGCGCAGCACGACGAGCGGCCGCGATATGCCGAGAATGGCGGAGGCTTCGGTCGGGCTCAGCTCCTGATCCTCGGTGAGGACCGCCACGCGCTCGCCACTCAGCAAGCGGTCGATCAACGTCTCCACCGCGTCGGCGGCGGCGGCCGGCAGCGCCAGCGTTTCGCTGCGCCCGCTACGACGGCGGACGTGCAGCTCCACCCGGTCTCCCTCTCCGCGTTTCGGCAGGGGGGATACGGTCTGGCGATCCAGGGTCGAAAGCCCGGCGAACCGGACGTCATGGCGGGTCATGACGAGATCTCCTGATCTTCGAGATGCAGTGCGGAAGCGGCATGACTGCAATGACTGAAAGGGGGCGGTCTTGCTGCGGGCGGTCTTTATTGGTTCGGGGCTATGCGAGTGGTCCTATGTCCGCCCAGCAAGGGTCTGCCACGCCTCGCGATATGGCTCAAGCCAGCCCGGGCCGCAGCCGATCATCAGCCCCTGGCGTTCGAAGTCAGGCAGGAAGCGACGAAAATCAGTGTCGTTGCGCTCTTGCCCCTTTGCTCCAGGAGTTTTCAGCCAAGCTTGGTGCGATCGGCTGATCACATCGGCGACCACTTCGCTTGGCACAACGAAACACGCTGGCGGGGCTGTCAGGGATGCCCCGAAATCGAGAAAGCAATAGAATAGTCTTGGGGAGCTTATCGACTCGTGCTTTTTGCTCATGTGCCAGCCGCCGTCGCTGCCCTTATCGACTCGTGTCTTGACCTGCACGGCGCAGAGCCGGTCGCCTATGTCGTCCGTCACCACGATATCGCAGTTGGGCACACCGACAGGCGCCAACGCGGCGATGAAACCGTGACGCAGCAACAGCGACATCACGTAATGCTCGCCAGCGGCACCGAGAAGAGTGGATGCAGCGACCAAGGCATGTCTCCCTGGGATGGAGAATTAGGTGAATAACGAAGTAAAGATGGCGGACGGGTTGCGTGACTTCAGCGAAGCCGGCTTCCTTGCGGCAACATATTCTTCGCTAGCGCTGTAGGCTAGGCGAGTAAACAGTTCTTCCGGCTTATGCCGACGCCGCTACCTGCCGCCATCGCTGCAACGTCGGCCTACCTCCTCGCCTGCTTCCCCACATTCCACCCCACCGCCGCCCTTACCAACTCCCTGAACGCCTCCTCATCCACCATCTCCCCCTCCCGGATATCGATCGCGCGCCGCATCCCCCCGCCAAGCCCGGCGTTGAAGAGGCCCGCTGGGTCTTCCAAGGCGGCGCCGTGGGCGAAGGTGAGTTTGACGTACGCCTTGTAGGTCTCGCCGGTGCAGAGGATGCCGGCGTGTTCCCAGGTGGGGACGCCTTGGGGGTTGGAGGGTTTGATCCATTTCACGGCTTCGACCACGTCGGGGTCGGCCTCGTGGATCAGGGCGCGGATGCGCTTCAGCGTTTCGGCCCGCCAGTCGCCGAGGCTTTCGAGCTTCAGGTCGATGAGGGCGGAGGGCGTCGGCTGGTCGGTCATGGGCGATCCTCCGTTGCTTGCGGCGGCAGCATAGCATCGTCGCGGCCACTGGCGCCGTGGCGGTTAAGCGCATGGTCGGATTTCCGTTCGGATTCGGTTGTGGAATGATGCGCCGTGAGGCCGGGGAGGCGGGTGATGGTCGGGACAATCGGCAGTCGGACGCGATTTGAGCTGCGGCGCCAGAGTGACGATCTCGTCTACACCTTCGTGCACGAACGGCTTGGCGACGGGTCCGTTGCCTACAGGCGGCAGGACCAGGACCTGTGGATCGTCCATCGCCCGGACTGGGGCTGGGTCGCCTGGGATGACGCCAGCGACACATGCCTGGGACGGTCGTGGAACACGCTTCCCCACCAGCAAGCCGACCATCCCCCGGAAGGCGACTGGGTCAGCCGGAAAGGCTCGAAATCCTACGTCTACACATTGGTGTATGTGGATTAGGCCGCCGCGCCGCGCGCATACCGGGCCGGCGGCACCCCCACGTGCCTTGAGAAGGCGATGGTGAAGGTGCTGGCGGAGGCGTAGCCGGTGCGTTCGGCCACTTCGGCGATGCCGGCCGTGCCCCGGCGCAGCAGGTCCTTGGCGAGCGCCATGCGCCAGGCCAGCAGGTAGTCCATGGGCGTGAGGCCGACGACGCGGCGGAAGCGCTCGAAGAACACGGTGCGCGAGAGGCCGGCCTCGCGGGCAAGCTCGGGCACCGTCCACGGCCGCGTCGGCGCCTCGTGCATGCGGCGGAGGGCGACGGCGAGGCGTTCGTCGGCGAGGCCGCGGATCAGGCCGGGCCGGGCGGCGGCGCCGCTGTCGGCGCGCAGCGCCTCGATCAGCATGATCTGCAGAAGGTGGGCGAGGATGACGTCGCGGGCCGGGCGGTCGGCGCGGGCCTCCTCGTCGACCATCTCCACCAGGGTGGCGAGCCGGGGCTGGCCGCGCACATGGATGAGGCTCGGCAGCAGCGACAGCAGCAGCGCGGCGTCGGGCGAGCCGAAGGCGCAATAGCCGACCGCCATGCGCGCGTCGGCCGGCCCGTCCGGTCGCCCATGCCGGTAGTGGCGCGGGCCCACTTCCAGGTGCGGGGTCGGCTCGCCCTCCGGCGGCGGTTCGAGGCTGGACATGCTGAAATCGTTGGCCGAGGGCAGCAGCAGGAAATCGCCCGGTTCGAGAACGATCGGCGGCCGATCGTCGACGACGAGGCGGCAGCGGCCCTCCAGCATGGCGCAGTAGAAGGGGCGGCCGGCATCCGAACGCGTCACGCGCCAGGGACCGGCGGTGCTGGCCAGCTTGGAGAAGGAGGCACTGGGCTGCAACAGGGTGACGACTTCGGCGAGGGGGTCGGTCATATCGGGACTTCTGCAAAAGAAATGCGGACTATGCATCGTAGCACGTCCCGACTTTGCGATCTATTCTCAATCGATCGCAACACGAAAGGACATCCCATGACAACGGTTCTGATCACCGGCTGCTCCTCGGGCTTCGGGCTCGAGACCGCCCGCCTGTTCCTCGAACGCGGCTGGAGCGTCGTCGCCACCATGCGCGAGCCGCGCGCGGACATCCTGCCGGCCTCCGAGCGGCTCAAGGTCTTGCCGCTCGACGTGACGGACGCCGGGAGCATCGCCGCCTGTCTTGAGGCGGCGGGGCCGGTCGACGTGCTGGTCAACAATGCCGGCGTCGGCCTGCTCAACGCGCTGGAGGGCATTCCGATGGAGGCGGCGCGCCGGGTGTTCGAGACCAACACGCTCGGCACCATCGCCATGGCCAAGGCGGTGCTGCCGCAGTTCCGCCAGCGAAAGGCCGGCGTCATCGTCAACGTGACGTCGACGGTGACGGCGGCGCCGCTGCACCTTCTGTCGGTCTACACCGCCAGCAAGGCGGCGGTGAACGCCTTCACCGAGTGCCTGGCGCTGGAGGTGGAGCCGCTCGGCGTCCGCGCGCGCATCGTGCTGCCCGGCCGCGCGCCGGAGACCGCCTTCGGCCAGAACCACCGCAAGCACATGCCCTTCGGCATCCCCGAGGCCTATTCGGAGATCGCCGAGGGCGTGTTCGCCGAGTGGCGCACCTACCCGGCCGATCAGGTGACGCACGCCGGCGACGTGGCCGAAGCGGTGTGGCGCGCGGCGACGGACCCGAGTTGCCCGATGCGGCTGCCGGCCGGGGTGGATGCCGTGGCGTCGATGGAGGGGGCGGAGCGCGTGATGGCATGAGGGGAGGGGGAGGGAGCGCGATAGGGGCGTCGAGTTTCATCCTGCCTGAGGTACACCTTGAATTCGCGCGCAAATTCAAGGTGGATCTCAGGGTGAGAGGGGAGCGAGGGTCGTACCGAGCTCCCTTGTGTTGCTGGAGCGCAATATCGGCGTCGAGATTCATCCTGCCCGAGGTCCTCGCCTGCGCAAGGATGACAATTTATATAAATGGAACAATTGGATAGAGCGTATCGCCTCGCCTCGCCTCTGAGGTTTCCCCCTCCGTATATGGCGGTGCAATGCGCTTCCCAAGGTGGGGTGCGGGTTATCCAACTGATTCCTCTATATAAATTGTCATCCTTGCGCAGGCGAGGACCTCAGGCAGGATGGGGCGGTGGGGTTGATATCGGGCGCCCTTGGTTCAGGGAGCTTGATATGGGCCGCCGCGCTCTACCTTCCCGAGGTCCTGCGCCTAAAGCGCAGGATGACAATTAATTGATATAAAACAAGTATATAGCGTAGGCAGCCTTCCTGCGCCGAACGATCTCCCCTCACCATAAGGCCGTCATCCTGCGCTTTAGGCGCAGGACCTCGGGCAGAATGGAGCGAGCGGTTGATATCGGGCGACGTAAATCCTAGAGTTGCGCAGCCTTCCCATTTCCATGATGCTCGCAGCATGAAGTCCGGTTGCGTATATATCGTCACCAACAAGCCGCAGGGCGTGCTCTACGTCGGCGTCACCGCCGACTTGGAGGGCCGCATCTGGGAGCATCGCAATCACATCCATCGAGGCTTCACCGACAGCTACAACTGCACGCGGCTCGTTTGGTACGAGGATTGTGGCGACATCACCGAGGCCATTCATCGCGAGAAGCGTCTGAAGTTCTGGAAACGTGCCTGGAAGATCAGGCTGATCGAAGAGATGAACCCGGAGTGGGACGATCTCTTCGAGACGATCATGTCGTGATTGGCGGTTGATATCGGCCGACACGCGTTCTCGTCCTGAGGTCCTGGCCTTCGCCAGGATGACGGCCTTATAGTGACGGGAGGTCGTTCGGTGGGGGAGTGGCTCTACGTTATCTTGTTGTTTTATATCAATGAATCGTCATCCTGCGCGTGAGGCGCAGGACCTCGGGCAGGATGGGGCGGGCGGTTGGTATCGGGCTCCCGTTTCGCGTCCGCCATGCTCGCGCTTGCTTGATGCAGGCGGTTGATATCGGCCGACGCGCCTTCTCGTCCTGAGGTCCTGGCCTTCGCCAGGATGACAATTTATATAAATGGAACAATTGGATAGAGCGTATTGCCTCGCCTTTGAGGTTTCCCCCCCCTCCGTATATGGCAGCACGATGCGCTCCTCATCGCGGATCGCGGGTTATCCAACTGATTCCTCTATATAAATCGTCATCCTGCGCGTGAGGCGCAGGACCTCGGGCAGGATGGGGCGGGCGGTTGGTATCGGGCTCTCGTTCCGCGTCCGCCATGTTCGCGCTTGCTTGATGCAGGCGGTTGATATCGGCGTTGTGCCCCGTTCTGCCCGAGGTCCTGGCCTTCGCCTGGATGACAGGAAATTGATATGGAACAGGCGCTTAACCGGCGCTTGGCTTGCTGTTGCCGTCGGCGGGTTGGTCGGTTTCTCGCTGTCATCGGGCGGTCACCCCGCCTCGCTTGGGGATGGCGTGGGGCGAGGGGGTGGGGCTCCCCTCGCTTTCGGGGACGCGCTAGCCGCCGAAGCGGGTGGCGATGAGGGTGGCGGCGTCGGCGATCAGCTTGTTGCGGCCGTCCGGGTCGAGCTTGGAGCCGGTGGTGTAGATCGCGGCCAGGATGGGGGCCTTGTCGGGGCGGTAGATGATGCCGACGTCGTTGCGGGTGGCGTTGCCGCCGGAGCCGGACTTGTCGGCCACCTGCCAGGTCTTGGGCACGCCGGCCTTGATCAGCGGGCCGGTGACGGTGCCGGCCAGCATCCAGTCTTCCAGGCGCTTGCGCGAGGCGTCGGACAGGGCGTCGCCGAGCAGCAGGGCGTCGACGTTGCCCATCATCGCCTCGGGCGTGGTGGTGTCGCGCGGGTCGCCCTCTCGGGCGGTGTTGAGCGTCGGTTCGTTGCGGTCGAGGCGCGAGGTGGCGTCGCCCAGGGTGCGGGCGTAGGCCGTCCAGCCGGCCGGGCCGCCGATTTCCTTCAGGATCAGGTTGGCGGCGGTGTTGTCGCTGACGGCGACGGCGGCGCGGCAGAGCGCCTCCAGGCTGAGGGCGCCTTCGGCGACGTGCTCGGCGGCGACCGGGGCGTAGCTGAGAAGGTCGGCCTTGCCGTAGGGGATTTTCGTGTCGAGCTTGAGTTCGCCCCTGTCGACGGCGGCGAGCACGGCGGCGGCGGCCACCATCTTGAACGTCGAGCACATGGCGAAGCGCTCGTCGGCGCGGCGGCTCAGGCGGGCGCCGGTGGCCTTGTCGAGCGCGGCGACGCCGATGCGGCCGCCGCTCCGCGCCTCCAGGGCGGCGAACGGGTCGTCGGCCGCCAGGGCCTTGCCGGCCAGCATCAGGCCGAGGCCGGCGGTGGCGGCGGCGCCGAGCAACGTTCGGCGGGTCGGGAAAAGAATGTCGCGCATCAATGCCTCGTGTCGTGATGATCGTGTGGTGAGCCCCCGCGGCGATCCTGCCGCTTCTTGTGGCGGTTGTGGGGCGCGCGTGCCCCGTGGGCCGACGCGGCCACGACGGGCGATGCCGGTCGCACGCGTCTCCACGCCGAGGATGCCGCCTCCGTGGAGCGAAAATTCAGCGATATGAAACAATGCGGTAGCCGGAAATCGCCTCGGCTCGCGCCGGCCGCTTTCCGCCGTCCTCGCGGTGCGCCGTCCCGTGCGACGGCCGGTGCGCCCCCACGAAAGGGGGATGCGATCTTGGCCAAGTCTTGACACTGCCGATGCAGAGCAGCGCGGGGCACACGCACTGGAAACCTGCACATGCACTTGGACAAGATCCTTTCGGCGCAAGAGCCGCTGGCCTGCGAGCCGTACCGCCCGGCGGGGCTCGCCAACCCCCGATGGGCCATCGCCTGCCGGATCCTGACCGCCTTCGCCCGGCTGAGCTGGAAGCGCGGCCTGCTGTTGTGGCTCCGCTTTCTCGTCTACCCGAGGGCGACCCTGGGCTGGTGGCGATGGCTGGCGGGCGTGGTGGCGTCGCGGGGCTATCCGCTGCCCCACGACGACCTGTTGCAGAAGCCGCTGATGAAGTTTCTGGCCCTCGGGCTGAGCGGGACGCAGCGGCTGGGCCTGCTCACCGGCCATTTCACCATTGCCGACAAGATCCTGTCGCGGGACAGCATGGTGCGGCTGTGGCAGGGCGAGACGCTGGTCATGGGCGAGGTGCCGGGGCGCGGCGACGCCTATCGCTGCCTCATCATGCTGGCCGACCGCTGCGGCGGCCGCCACGAGGGGGCGTTTGCCGTCCGGCTGGTCCGCATCCGCGACGGGGCGACGCTCTGCACGGTGCGGTTCACCCTCGTCTACGAGGATCTCGGGCAACGCTACACCTTCGTGGTGGGCAGCATGCAAGGGCCGCGCAACGCCAAGCGCCTGATCATCGAGGCGACCCGCGACCTGTCCGGCCTGCGCCCGAAGGAGGCCGTTCTCATGGTGCTCCAGGGGCTGGCGGCCGAGGGGCGCGCCCGGCATTTCCACGCCGTGTCGCGCGCACGGCACCCCATCCGCTACCGGCGCGCCCGGCGGCAATCCATGATGATGTCGGACGTGGACGGCTTCTGGTCGGAACGCTCCGGCGAGCCGGACGACGGCTTCGGCTTCACGGTGCCCTACTCGCGGATCGGCGGGCACGACCGGCGCGCCGCCAGCAAGGCGCAGTTCTACGGCGTCGGCGAGCTGTTCTGCTGACAGCCGGTCGGCGGGCCACCGTCCGGACAGAGGTGGATGGCGACCATCGCCCCGCCGTCCGGCCGGTTCGCCAGGGCGAGGTGGCCGCCATGGGCGGCGGCGATGGCCTCGACCACCGACAGGCCCAGCCCGGTGCCGCCGGTGGCGCGCGAGCGCGACGGATCGCCGCGCCAGAACGGGTTGACGGCGACCGCGTCCATGTCCTCGGGGAAGCCGGGGCCACGGTCGAGAATGCGGACGACCACGCCGCCGTCGGCCAGCCGCTCGGTTTCGCAGCGCAGCCAGCCGCCGGCCCCGGCATAGCGGCGGGCGTTGTCCAGCAGGGCCAGCACGGCCTGACGCACCCGCGACGGGTCGGCGGAGATCCGGGCCGGCCGCAGGTCGGTTTCGACCTTGAGCCCGGCTTCGTCCAGCATCGGCCCGGCCACGGCGATGACCGCCTGGACCACTTCGGCCACGTCGAGGGGCTGGCGCTGCATCACCAGTTTCTGGCCGATGGCCAGCGACAGGGTGCGCAGGTCCTCGACGATGCGGCCGAGGCCCTCGACCTGCAGCAGAAGATCGGAAATGCTCTGGCGTTCCAGCGGGAAAACGCCGTCCACCATGCCCTGCAAGCCGCCTTGCAGGATGGTCAGCGGCGTGCGCAGTTCGTGGGCGACCGCCATGTTGTTGAAGCGCAGGCGCTTCTCCATGCTGTCGAGGCCGGTGGCGAGGGCGTTGAAGGTGTCGACGAGGCTCGACACCTCCCGCGTGCCGCTGGAGGACGTGGCGACGCGGACCGAGAAGTCGCCGCTCTTCAGCGCGTCGGCGGCGGCGGTGAGATCCTCGAGCGGGCGGGCGATGCGCCGGGCCAGATAGATGCCGATGACGGCGCAGACCAGGGCCGACACCAGCCCGCAGACCAGGGCGGCGAGCTGGATCTTGAGGTCGGTTTCCTCATCGAGGGCGTTGAGGTGCTCGACGAGGGCGACGACGGCCTGTCCGTCCGGGGCGCGGCCTTCGTTGATGGCCTTGTAGGCGGCGGCGGCCTCGGGCGCGAGGCCGCCGGTGATGCTCTCATCGAGATAGGTCGCGTACCAGGTGACGCCGATGTAGGCGAGACCGACGCTGAGCAGCAGCATGGTGGCGATGACGGTGGCGGTCAGCGTGGCGAGCGGCAGGCGCCTGGGCATGGTCATTGCGGATCGGAAAAGCGGTAGCCGACGCCGCGCACGGCGGTGAAGAAGCCGGTTTGCCCCAGGTCTTCCAGCTTGCGGCGCAGGTTGGAAATGTGGGTGTCGACGGTGCGCACCAGCGCGTCGCTCTCGGGCAGGCAGGCGTCGAGGATTTCCGCCCGCCCGAAGGCCTGGGTGGGGTGGCGGATCATGTGGGCGAGGATCCTGAACTCGCTGAGCGTCAGCGACAGGGGAACGCGCTTTCCGCCCTGGTTGACGACCACGGCGTAGCTGCCGAAATCCACCTCGATGTCGCGGAAGCGGCGCACGCTGTCCTTGCGCTCGCCTGTGGTCCGGCGCAGGACGGCCTTCACCCGCGCCACCACCTCCTGCGGGTTGAACGGCTTGACGATGTAGTCGTCGGCGCCGAGGTGCAGGCCGCTCAGCCGGTCGAGATCGTCGGCGAGCGCGGTGACCATGATCACCGGCGTCGAGCTGGTCTGGCGCAGGCGGGCCAGCACGGCGAGGCCGTCCAGCTTGGGAATGCGCGCGTCGAGGAGCACGATGTCGGGCTTCAGCAGCGCGTGGTGCTGCAGCGCCGTTTCGCCGTCGGCGGCCTGCACCGTGCGGTAGCCGTCGCGCAGCAGATAGCCTTCGAGGATCCGCGCGATGGCCGGCTCATCCTCGACGATGAGAACAAGATTGTTGTCCACGTGCCTCTTTGCCCACCATTCCGCCCGCGAGTCCGTCCGGCGCCCCCCGGTCCGCCAACGGGCCGGGACTATGTGAGATCACCGGGGCTCACGCAACCGCAAACGGTCCCTCGACAAGGTCCGGGGCCGGTCCGCACGGGGCCTTGATCCGGTCTCCATCGTTTCTTGACACTCGAGCTTCGGCCGGGTTTCGGCGCCCGCCGATGCGACCAATGGTGCCGCGCGGCGCTTTACGCCACCCCCGCCAGCGCCTAGGATTCGCCGCGCAATCGCAGGGGGCGCCGATGACAACCACCGTTTGCTGGCGGGAGTGGGACGGCGAGGGGTTGGAGCACTGCGCCTATCGCCTCGACGAGACCGGCCTCATGCTGGAAGGCGTGGTGGCGGGCACGCACGAAGGGCTCTATGGCGGGCATTATCTGGTGCGCGCCGATGCCGCCTTCCGCACCCGCGACGTTCGCGTCGCCTTCGTCGGCGGGCCGGCGCTGCATCTGCTGGCCGATGGCGAGGGCGGCTGGCGCGACGCCGTCGGCGGGCGCTCGCTGCCCAGCCTTCAGGGCTGCGTCGACGTCGACATCCGCGTCACCCCGGCCACCAACACGCTGCCGATCCGGCGGCTGGGGCTGGCGATCGGCGAAAGCCGCGACATCGCCGTCGCCTACGTGCCGCTGCCCGAAGGCGACGGCGGCCTCCGTCCGAGGCGCGTCATGCAGCGCTACACGCGGCTCGACGGCCCCGGCCGCTATCGCTACGAGGGGCTCGACAGCGGCTTTTCCGCCGAGATCGAGGTGGACGCGGCCGGCCTGGTGCTGGATTATCCCGGTGTGTTCCGCAGAATGAGGCGCCCATGAGCGGTGCCGACGGTTTCGGATTGAGGGCGGACATGGCAGCTTTTGAAACCCGGCTCCAGGACCTCATGACGCGCGCTCGGGTGCCGGGGCTATCGCTGTTCGCCATCCGGAACGGGACGCGCGACATGCTGTCGCTGGGCGTTCGCAGCACGCAGACGCGGGAGCCGGTGGACGGCGAGACCGTGTTCGAAGCCGCCTCGCTCAGCAAACCGCTCGTCGCCTGCGCCGCGCTTCGGCTCGTCGATGCCGGAACGCTCGATCTGGACGAGCCGTTGTCGCGGTTTGCCGGGCCGATCGTTGCCGACGATCCTGCCTCGGCGCGGATCACCGCGCGGCATGTTCTCTCCCACACGACGGGCTTGCCGAACTGGCGTCGCGATGACCTTCCCTTGCGCACCCACTTCCCGCCCGGCTCTCGCTTCAGCTATTCGGGCGAAGGTTTCGTCTACCTGCAATCCGCGCTCGAACGGCTGACCGGTGAACCGCTGGAACTTCTTGTTCGGAGGCTGGTTCTCGACCCGCTCGGCATGGAGAGGTCCAGTTTCGTCTGGCTCGACGTGTTCAGTGAAGCTGCCGCCTGCGGTCATGACGGAGAGGGAAAGGTTCTGTCAAAATTCAAGCCGAGCCGGGCGAATGCCGCCTTTTCCCTGCATACGACCGCTTCCGACTATGGCAACTTCGTCGTCGCGGCGATGGAGGGGCGATTGCTGTCGGCAAGCACCGCCGGCCTGTGGCTGGAACCGCAGGTTCCGACGCCGCGAGGCCGGTTCGAAGCCTTGGGCCCAGGCCCCATCGAAACCGAACCAGGCGTGTCCTGGGGGCTTGGTTGGGGGCTGGAACCGGAAGACGGGGCGTTCTTTCATTGGGGATCCAACCCCGGAATGACCGCCTTTGTCCTGGCTGAGCCCGAGACGCGCACCGCCTTCGTTGCCTTCATGAACGGTGACGCGGGGCTGGATATCGTTCCGGACATTGCCGGCCACCTCTTCCAAGGCCGGCATCCCGCATTAACGTGGCTCGAGTTGCCGCAGGCCTCCTGACGCTCGGGCCTTGGAGCGCGGCGTCTCTGATTTCAGGTATCGACACATGACCGACACCACATCCTTCCTCGGCCTGCCCAGCCACCTCGCCGAGAGGCGGCCGCGGGCGATGATCTTCGGCGCCGGCCATGGCAGCGCCTATGCCGGCCGGCCCAGCCGCTCGGTCACGGCGGCGGCGGCCATCCGCGCGGCGAGCCGCGACGACGCGCCGCTGGTCGGCCACTGGGACTTCGATCTCGGCGGGCCGCTGTTCGGCGACGAGCCGGTGTCCTGCGTCGACATCGGCGACGTGGCGACCGCCGCCGAGGATGGCGCCGGCAACCGCGCCGCCATCGCCGCGCAGACGGCGGAGGTGCTCGACGAGTCCGCCGTGCCGATCCTGTTGGGCGGCGACGATTCCGTGGTGATCCCCTTCCTGGCCGGCTTCGCCGGGTATGCCGAGGTTCGGGGCCCGATCTGGGTGTTGCAGATCGACGCCCACATCGACTGGCGCGACGAGATCCTGGGCGAGCGCCACGGCTATTCCAGCCCGATGCGCCGGGCGAGCGAGATGGCCCACGTTCGGGGCATCGTGCAGGTGGGCATGCGCGGCGTCGGCAGCGCGCGGGCCGAGGAGATCGAGGCGGCGCGGCGCTTCGGCAGCCACCTGGTGACGGCGCGCGAGATCCACGCCGCTGGGGTGGAGGCGGCGCTCAGGCTCATTCCCGAGGACGCGCGGGTGGTGATCACGCTCGATTGCGACGGGCTCGACCCCGGCATCATGCCCGGCGTGGCGGCGCCGAGCCCCGGCGGCCTCACCTACACCGAAACCATCGACCTGATCGCCGGCGTGGGCCGCCGCGCCTGGATCGCCGGCTTCGACATCGTCGAACTCGCCCCCTCCGCCGACGTCGGCAACCTCTCGGCGCTGACCGCCGCGCGGCTGGTGACGAACGCGATTGGCGCGGTGGTGCGGCAGGGGTAGGGGGCTGCGACGGTGGGCGGTAGGAAGGGGCGGGGAGGGTAATGTCGGGCCCGCTCCACATGGCGAGGGCGGACGCGTCACCGGCCGAGGCTCCTGCAACGAGAAAACCGGCCGGATGGTTCCGACCGGTTGCGACGCTGTCTCGAAAAGTGGCCCGGCTCAGAACTTCATGCCGACGCCGACGCTGACGACATGCTGGGAGAGTTCCGCTTCCCAGTTGCCGAACTGCCGCTCGAAGAACTTGTTGTAGCGGTATTCGGCACGCCCGAAGAGGCTCTCGGTGAACGCATAATCGGCACCGGCGCCGACCGTCAGGCCTTGCATGTAGTGGTGTAGGGTGCCGCTCTTCGAGGCTCTCTTGTATTCGTCGACGACGCGCGTCGTCACGTAACCGGCCGTCGTGTAGAGCAGCAGGTTGTCGAAGGCATAACCGACGCGGCCGCGAATGGAGCCAGACCAATCGGTGCTGTACCGGTCCGTTCCGATATAGGTGTTGGTCTCATCGAACGTGTTTAAGGTCTTGCCGTTGTCTCCGTTATAGGACAAGTCGCCTTCCAACCCGAGCACGATGTTGTTGACCTGCTCCTGGTAGCCGGCGAACACGCTGACATGCACCCCGGGCAAGTCTTTCGTATCATTGAAGAACAGGGTGCCATCGGCACGCGTCAGGTCGCCGCCGCCGGTGACGCCGAACTGCATGCCGGTCCAGTCGATGGTCCGCGTGGTTGCCGGCTGCTCGGAAATACTGGGCCGAAGCACGTCCATATCGGCGGCCGATGCCGTCGACACCGTGAGAGCTGCGACCGTGGCCGCAAAAGCGAGACGCATGAATTTCCCCTTCCTGGGTGGCCGATGACTGCCGGGACCGTCGGGTCCGCGCCTTTCCGTCATCGACTTGGCGCTCGCGTCGACCGGTCCAGCAGCGAACCCCGTCGAACAATTGGTTACAAATTAAGGTTGATGGTTGGTTAAGGTTGTGCGTGCTGAAGGCACATCCTATCCGTTTTGTGCATGAGCATTAATCCGGATGGGGCCTGAGGCTGAGTTTTGGACAGTGGAGAACCAGAGGCGG
This sequence comes from Pleomorphomonas sp. T1.2MG-36, assembly GCF_950100655.1. NCBI lineage: Bacteria > Pseudomonadati > Pseudomonadota > Alphaproteobacteria > Hyphomicrobiales > Pleomorphomonadaceae > Pleomorphomonas > Pleomorphomonas sp. T1.2MG-36. Next base: position 23,677 of record NZ_CATNLY010000003.1, on the reverse strand, counting down.
CGCCTCGCGCGGCCGGCTTCTCCCGGTCGACGCTCTTCTCCCGTTTTAAGCCGATGCAAAACCGGCACCCACTTTTGCTGGAACTGCATTAGGATTGACCGCTACCGCTCGGTTCCCTCGTCCTCCGCTTCCAGCCTTGCCCTGAGCGTATCCAGCACGCGGCGGGCGGTGGCGATGTCTTCCGTGGCGAGGCCGTCGGCCAGGGCGGCGGCGCGGGGCGTGTAGAGGCGCAGCGCCTTCTCGTAGGCCTGCCGCCCCTTGTCGGTGAGCACCACGAGGTGGGCCCGCTTGTGATGCGGGTTGGGCTCGAAGGCGACGAGGCCGTCCTTTTCCAGCTCGTTGACGATGCGCTGCACGTTCTGCCGGTTGGCGCCGAGGTCGCGCGCCAGCCAGGCCACGGGGCGCGGCCGGCGGGCATAGGCGATGGCGCCCAGCATCTGCCAGCGGGCGCTGGTCAGGCCCAGCGGCGCCACCATGCGGTCGCCCCAGGTCAGCGTCAGGTTGTTGGCCCGGAACAGGGTGAGGATCAGCCCGGTGAGGGCGTCTCCGGCGGGCGTGCGGCTGTGCTCGGTCATTGGCATCATCGATCCGAATTGACATTATGATGTCAAATATGCATCCTGATGACGATACGGCCTCGGCGCCACCGATGCAAGGCGGCGAGGGGTCGACTGTCCGGGGTGACCGACCATGAAGACACTGATCCACCCGCTGGCCGGAACGCTGGCCATGCTGACCATCGCCGCCTTCTGGCTGTCGACGGCGGTGTCCGAACTCGCCGGCACGCCCGAGACGGTAACCCTGGTGAAGACCGCCATTCCCTGGGGCTTCCTGCTGCTGATCCCTGCGCTGATGGCCACGGGGGCGTCGGGCCTCAAGCTGGCGCGAGGGCGGCGCGGCGGGCTGATCGGCGTCAAGCTCCGGCGCATGCCGATCATCGCCGCCAACGGGGTGTTGATCCTGGTGCCCGCCGCGCTGTTCCTTGCCATGAAGGCGCGCGGCGGCGCGTTCGACGTGAGCTTCTACGCCGTGCAGGCGATCGAGCTGGTGGCCGGGGCGACCAACCTCTTCCTCCTGTCCCTCAGTCTGCGCGACGGCTTCAGGCTGAGCGGGCGGCTGCGGCGGAGGTGAAGGGGAGGCCTATATGGGCCGATCGTTCCATCCTGCCTGAGGTCCACCTTGAATTCGCGCGCGAATTCAAGCGGCCTGCGCGAGGATGACAATGTATTGATATAAAACAAAGGGGTATGGCGATGCGCCCGGCGCGCGACGTTGCGCCTTCCATAAGGGCAGGCAATCAGGGCGCGGGGCTCGTGGGCGGATTATCCCGCTGTTCTCTCTATATAAATCGTCATCCTGCGCGTGAGGCGCAGGACCTCGGGCCGCAAAGAGCATGGAGCTGATATCGGGCGCCCTCCACAAGGCGACGGCGGATGCACTGCCGGCCGAGGTTCCAGCCCGATGCCGCGCCCGGCTCAGGACTGGCGGCCGGTCATCGACATGATGATCTCGGAAAGCTCCGCCTTTGCTTCCTCCGGCATTATGTCGGCCGAGGCTGCGGCTTGGGACAGCGCGTCGGCCGCGCCGAGCATGGCCCAGAAACCTGCGTTGCCCATGCCCCGCCCGCCAGCGAAGGGCGCGAGGATCTCTCGGCACTTTTCGATGAAGGCGAGCTGGTAATCCTTCTTGATCCGCTCCAGTTCCGGCGAGCCGGCCAGCGCGGAGAGAATGCCCGGCATCTCGCGGCCCTGCGTCAGCACGCAGTCGACATAGGACGCGGCAATGACCGTGGCCTTGTCCGTGAGGGTCGGTCCGCTGACGGCGAGCGCCGCGTCGATCACGGCGGTCTGCCGCAGGTCGAAATCCTGATAGAGCTTTGCCAGCAAGCCGTTGCGGGTGCCGAAATGGTCGTAGACCACCGGCTTTGCCACGCCCGCCACCTGAGCGAGCCGAGGCAGAGTGAGCGCATCGGTGCCTTCCTCGCGAACGACCCGCCAGGAGATGTCGATGAGATGACGCAGCCGCTCCGCGCGGCTGAGGCGAATGCGCTTGGGCGGCGCGGCTGGAGGCAGGGCCATTGACATCCACTATATACCAAAGGTAACTTACCTAAAGTATATAGCCGCAACCAGCGCCGCGCAATCGACCCGGCAGGAGAAATGTCATGCACGCCACCATCGTCGTTTCCAATCCCGTTCGCGGGTCGCTGACGCAGGCGATCGCGCGCAAGGTGTCGGAAGGGCTGGTCGCGTCCTGCGACCGGCACAGTTTCGAGATCGTCGACCTCGCGGCGGAGGGTTTCGATCCGCGCTTCACCGCGCGGGACGCCGCCGTTCTCCTGCGCGAGGCCGATCCCTCACCGGAGGTGGTGGCCGAACAGGCCCGGCTCGACCGGTCCGATGCGCTGGCGCTGGTCTATCCGGTCTACTGGTGGTCGATGCCCGCCCTCATGAAGGGATGGATCGACCGGGTGTTCACCAACGGCTGGGCCTATGACGACAGGCCGGGCCGGGGCATCGTGAAGAAGTTGGGCCGCCTGCCGGTCCACCTGATCGCCATCGGCGGCGCTGGCCGGCGCACCTACGACCGGCACGGCTATGCCGAGGCGATGAAGGCGCAGATCGAGCATGGCATCTTCGACTATTGCGGCGCACCGGTGGCGTCGTCGAACCTGCTGCTTCTGTCGGATGAAGGCGCTCCGGATGCCTTGCTCGACAAGGCGCGGGCGATCGGAGAGGCGATGTTCGCCGCCAGGCTGGCCGATTGCGCCTGAGAGCGGCGGTCGATTGGCGCGGCGGCGAGGTCCGGGTTTCGCGGCCCGCCCCTCAGCCGGCGATGATCGCCAGCACCGGCGCACGTGCGTCGGCGGCGATGCCGTGGGCGTCGAGGGCGTTGGTCAGAAGCGCGGCGTCGTGGCCGTGGTCGTGCAGCCAGCGGGCGATGAGGGCCGCCTTGTCCTGGCGGTCGCGGGAAAGTTCGGTGGCCAGCCTCAGTTCGGGCGCCACCGCCTTGATGCTTCTCTCGCCCATCTCGATCTCGCGGAAATGCGTCCACGGGCCGCTGCCCCGGGCCTCGATGAAGCCGGATTCGGTGGGCGTCTCCACCGTGCTGGCGTCGACCTCGACGCCGTCCACCTCGTAGGCGGCGTAATATTGCCCGCCGCAGTCCAGCCATGTCGGCGGCGTCAGGCAGCGGAAGGCGGCGAGCGCCCGGGCGAAGGTGTCGATCTCGGCGCGCGTCCTGACCAGGAAATCCACGTCGGCCGGCTGCAGCGGCACGCCGCGCAGCAGGTCGGCGGCGGTGCCGATCAGGCGGTAGTCGAAGCTCCCCTCCCGCTCCACCAGATCGAGCACGGTGGCGAGCGTGTCGCGCAGTTGCCCCGTCGTCAGCATCATGAGACCGATCCTCCCGCCCTGATGTTATCAGGGTTGCGGCGCGCGCGAGTGCGGTCTTATGCGTGTATCGGGCGGGGTGAGGGCATGTCGGCGGCTTGCCCGAGATCCCTCATGTCGACAGAGGCGGCGGCCTCATCTGCCGGAAACGAATGGCCGTGGCGGATCGATGGCCGAGACGGTAAGAAGCGGCATGTTCAAGCTTCGCCCATCGTCCGGTCGCGATGTCGACCGCATCCTCGACATCTGGCGCCGGGCCGTCGACGCCACCCACGATTTCCTCCTGCCCGAGGACAGGGCGGCCATCGAGCGCGAGGTTGCCGCCTTCTTTCCCGAGGTGAGCTTCGTGCTGGCCGTCGATGCGTCCGACACGCCGCAGGGCTTCATGGTCCTGCAGGACGGGCATCTCGAAGCGCTGTTCGTCGATCCGGACCAGCGCGGCAAGGGCATCGGCAAGGCCCTTGTGCAAGCGGCGCTCGCCGACCATCCAGCCCTGACCACCGACGTGAACGAGCAGAACCTCGACGCCGCCGGGTTCTATCGGCGCATCGGCTTCGAGGCGACCGGCCGCTCGCCGCTCGACGGACAGGGGCGGCCCTATCCGCTGATCCATCTGCGGTATCGCGCGCGACCGGCGGAGTGACGACGGCCGAAGGGAGCCGCCGCTGCATGCATTGGGATGGAGCCGGCGCCGGAAGCGCCATGTCCGGACGCGCTCAGGCGCTGGCGAACGTCACCGTCACGCCGCGCTGGCGGAAGTAGGCCTGCATCAGCTTGCGGCCGGAGCGGTTGCCCTGCGGGAGCCGGGTCGGATCGAAGACGGCTTCCTTCACGCCCGCCTCGGCCAGCGCCGCCTTGAGCGCGGCGATGTGCAGGTCGAGATCGGAGTTGTCCGCCTGCAGGGAGGCGTAAACCTGCTCCATGGCGTCTTCTAAGGTCGGTTGGCTCACGGTTCGCTCCTGTCGTGGGTGTGGCGGTGCCCGCCTGTTCGCCCCGACCTATCGTGATGAAACGCCGCGCCGTCAATGGGGGACGTCGCCGGAGGGCAGCCGCGCGCTCATGGCCGCATCGGATCGGTAGCCGTCGAAACAGCCGCCGCCGTGGCGGGCCAGCTCCCGATCGGTCAGCGACAGCAGCGCGGCCGGCTTGCCGAGCACCGCGCCCTTGAACGCCTCGGTGGCCGCCTCGGCAAGGCGCGGGTCGAGCCGATGGAGCAGGCGAGGGCCCCATTTGCCGTTGCCGGTCCAATGGCCACGCCCGAGCAACATCAGGTCGATCAGGCGCGGGTAAAGCTGCGCGGCGGTGGCGGCGATCTCGGCGGGCGGGCGTTCGGCGCGCAGGTCGTCGGCAAGGTCGGTCAGGGTGTAGCGCAGGGCATCGAGCGGCGCGCCGGCGAGCGGCTTCGGCCCGGTGGCGAGCACCTGCCGCGCGCGTTGCTGCAGGACGGCGGCCTCGGCCGGCGCGTCACCGAGGATGACGCCGTTCGCCACCATGTCGACCATGACGGGAACGCCGCGCTCGGCGTCGTTCTGCAAGAAGTAGGCGAGCGTTTCGGGATCCTGCACGAAGGCCTCGATGGGAAAGCCGTCGAGATGGAAGGACTCCCGCCATGCCCGCTCGAGCCTGGGATAGAGGACGACCATGTCGATGTCGGAGAAGGCGTTGCCGTCGCCGCGCAGGATCGAGCCGGCCACGAACAGGTGCGATGCGCCCGTGAAGCGGGTGGCAAGGCATTTGCGGCCGGCCGCCAACGCGGCGTCGATGCGATCCTTCTGCATGCTGTCGTCCTCCATCGGGCGGGACGCGGCAGGCACAAAAAGACCCGCTCGCATCCGGCGGGTCGATCGGTCTCGTCTGAAGCCACGCTAGCTCATGACGCAACCAACCGCCGCGCGGCGGTGGTCGAGGACGTCGAGAGGGAGAGCGTGGTGGCCATGGAGGGAGGCTAGCGCGGGGGCGGGATTTGTCAACTGCTGCGAGTGGTGGAGTGAGGAGGGAAGGGGAGCCCTATATCGGCGGCGAGCCTCCTCCTGCCTGAGGTACACCTTGAATTCGCTCGCGAATTCAAGCGGCCTGCGCGAGGATGACAAATCTATATAGAGGGAGGTGGAGCCTTATATCGGCCGATCGCCATTTCCGGCTTGAGGTGGACCCTGATTTCGTGCGCGAGCTCAAGCGGCCTGCTCAAGGATGGCAGCATGATGCGGGTGGGGAGCCTTCGTTCCGGAAGTGTACTGAAAGCATGAGCAAATCATTGTTTTCTATCAATTTTCTGTCATCCTCGCGCAGGCGAGGACCTCAGGCAGAATGAGGCGCGGAGGGCAATATCGGGCTCCCCAACGACAGGGCCGAAGGCCCCCCAACACGCCACCGCCGCCGGCCCTTTCGAACCGGCGGCGGATGGTGCTTGCGGATGTCCGCGCCTCGGCGCGAGGCGACCTGGCTTACCCCGGCGTTCCCACCTCGGGGAAGGTCAGCCCGCAGGCCCGGCGGATGGCGATCTGCACCGGGGAGGGCGGCAGGGCGGGATCGAACTCGCCCCTCGGCAGCAGCGGCGGCTGGGCCATGAAGCGCGGCTCCTTGCCCCGATGCGGTTGCGCCGCATGGACGACGAACGGGTGGCACAGGAAGACGGTGCCTGCCGCCCCGGTCGCCAGTTCCTCCTCGCAGCCTTCCGTGGAGGCGTAGCCGTCCGCCGACAACTGCCTCAGCGTCGCGCCCCTTTCGCCATGGGGCAGCAGCTCGCGCGCGATGACGGCGTGCGAGCCTTTCCGGATCCGGGTCGGCGCGTCGTTGGGGCCGACATCGGAGAACAGGAACAGCATCAGCAAGGCGCGTCCGCTGCTCTTCACATTGGCCCGCCACTCCATGAAGTCCGGGCTGTCGCCGAAGCTCATGTCCACATGCCAGCCGTCATCGCCGGGGGCGTCCGGCGAGGGAAAGCGGATGGGGAAGGTTCCCAAGCCCATGGGCGCGCGCCAGCGACCCTCGCCGACCAACTGGTCGTAGGCTTTCACGAGCTGGGGCGTGTTGGCGACGTCCACGAAGGGGCGCGAGGATTTCGACGCCACCCGAATGACGGGGCGGACCCACGTCTCGGGCTCGCTCGGCGACAGGCCGATCTCCGCCCATAGCTCGTCCCTGCATTGCCGTGCAAGGTCCGTGCTGAAGGCGTTGTCGATCCTGACGAAACCGTCGTCAATGAAGCTCTGGACCTGACCGGAGGTCAGGCCGATAGGATTGCTAGAAGGCATTGAACACACTCATTCCTTCGGCCGCCATATCAGTGGGGCCGTCTTGATCCGAATGGCGCAAGCGCGCCGGCACGACTGTCAGTCGGTCAGATCAGCGGGAAGAATGTGGACATGAACATCTGGGGGACCACGTGTTGGTGTGGGCAGGGCGCATCACGACACGAGGCCGCGTCGCATGATGCCGTATGCATAGCACATATCGGCGGTGGAAAACAGGGGCGCGCGGTGGCGACGATGGTTCCGTGGTGGAGGAGCCCCATATCGGCCTATTGCTTCTTCCTGCCTGAGGTCCTCTGTCTTCGCAGAGGAGGACAGTATGATGGGAACAGGAGACCAGCCGAAGAGCGTTGCGCCATCCGATGCGCGACGCTCTATCCAGAGAACGACGCACTATCCCGCTGTTTCCTATATATAAAGCTGTCCTCCTCTGCGAAGGCAGAGGACCTCAGGCAGGAAGAGGCGCCGCCGTTGGGATAGCTTGCTCCCGCCTTGCCCTGTCAGGGCAGATGCGCTGGAGCGGCCACGCGATGGAACGAGACGATCTGGAAATCTATCTGCACCAGCAGATCCCGCTTACCAAGGCCATGGGCATGTCGGTGCGCGCCGTCACCTCGGACACCGTCACGCTGTCCGCCCCGCTCGCCCCCAACATCAATCCCAAGGGCACCGGCTTCGGCGGCAGCGCCTCGACCCTTTGCATTCTCGCGGCTTGGTCGACGCTGCACGTCCGCCTGATCGACGCCGGCCTGCCGTCCGAGATCGTCATCCACTCCAACGCGATGGAGTATCTGCGGCCGATACGAGGGGAGTTCGTGGCGACGGGCGCGGTGAGCGCCGAAGCCGATTGGCCGGGGTTCGTGAAGACGCTGGAGAGCCGGAAGAAGGCGCGGATCGAGATCGACGCGGGGCTGAGCTGCGGGGACGAGGCGGTGGGGGTGTTCCGGGGGCGGTTCGTGGCGTTCTTGAGGGAGGGGAGGCTAACCGCCGGGAACGCTGACGGGGTATTGGCCTCGCGTGTTCCCCTCTGAATTGATCGTGAGCATGCCAACCCGTTTCGCCTATTGCATCGGGCTTGCGATCCCCCCCATATGGAAGCTAGCCCATTGATGCTTCTTTTCCGAATTTGGGCTCGAAAGCTGAAATGACCGCTGATACCTCGCTTATTGGAACTGGCCTGTATAGCTTGCCGCAAGCCTCACGGCTTGTCGGGGCGAATCCACGCTCTGTTCGCCGTTGGCTGCTGGGGTACGGCAGGAAATATCGTGGCGAGAGTCGGATTTCACAGCCGCTTTGGCGTACGCAGCTTGCGGATGAAGATCTTCCTGAGCCCACAATTGGTTTTCGAGATCTACTTGAGCTCAGGTTAGTGAATGCTTTTGTCAAACACGGGGTTCATGTCAGCGTCATTCGTGCAACTGCAGACGCTGCTCGCGAGAGATTCGGTGGTGAGTATCCCTTAACCATGAGGCGCTTTCTCACCGATGGGAAGCGCATCTTCGCTGAAGCGATCGATGCTGCTGGCGGTACGCACCTAATAGAACCTGCCGGTAGGCAGTACGTCTTCTCCGAGATTGTCACACCGTCTCTATATGCCGGGATCGACTACGAAGGCGATGCTGCCCGCAGGTGGTTCCCTGATAAGGGAAAGGCGGTGGTCCTGGACCCGGCGATCCAGTTTGGCGCCCCTATTCTCAGCGGCGCTGGAATACCGACGGACACGCTCTATGCTGCGTATAAAGCCGAGGATGACGACAAGAACGCAGTCGCTAGAATCTTCGATATCGATCCACGGCAGGTCGAGGCTGCGATACGATTTGAGGAGCGGCTGGCAGCTTGAAGGTCTTTTTCGACAATAACCTGTCTCCACACATGGCCCACGCCATGCGGGAGTTGTCGTCTACAGAGCCTGATGTCTCAGAAGTCATCCACCTAAGGGATCGGTTTGCGCCGAACACGCCTGATATCCACTGGATCACCTCGCTCGACGGAGCTTGGGTCATTGTTTCTATCGATCGTTTCACGAAGAACAACGACGCGGAGAGGGCAGCACTCCGCCGAGCCGGGCACACAGTGTTTGTTCTGGACAAACAGTGGTCAGAAAAGAAGTATTGGCTGAAAGCGGCGCAGTTGGTTCTTTGGTGGCCACTGGTACTCGGCCAAGCGCGAATAGCTGAAGGTGGCTTTCGAGTCCCTTGGAAGCAATCGGGCCAGACTAAACTGCAAACTTTGCGTTTGTAGCGAGACACCCTTTACTTTTCCATCCGCTGTCATCCTCTGCGAGGGCAGAGGAGGACAGTTATATATATGGGGCACAAGCGGATAGCGCGGCGCGCTCTGGTTTTTCTCAATGCCGCTTACAGTCTTCGGGCGCTTTCAACGAACAGGCCCCACGAGGTTCCGCGTCCGGTCACGACGATCTGCGTGCCGGGGCTGAGGCTATCGGTAAACTCGGGCGGGAAGTTGCAGAGCGTGCCGTAGTGCGGCGACAGGTACTCAAGTTCGACGGCATATCCGCACCGCTTGATCGGGTAGGGCTTTACGTCCTTGACCACGAACGTCATTTCCATGTCGTCGCCAGCGAGTGTGGCGGCGGCCAGGGGGACTGTCGTGATTGTCGAGTAGTATCCGCAAACCGCAAGGAAAAGGCACGATAGAAGGACGGCCGGTGTGCCTTGGCCATCCCTGTCGACTTGCCGGATTCTGCCGATATGCCGGAACATCAGCCAGCAGGACAGCGAGGTCGCAAGGGCTACAACGAGAGCGACCATTTTTATCGTGATGGCAAAAGATGGAGAGGGCAGCCATTGGATGTGGGCGGCGTTCAGGAAGACGGGGAGAACCATCAGGATCCCGACGAGCACGTAATAGAGGCCGAGCCACTTGCAATAGGCGGGAAGCTTCGTCGCGGGCCCTGTCACCGTCGTCATCGTCAAGCGTCCACTCCGGATGGTGGCGTCACTCAATTCCTTGGCAAGGCGTAGCACGCTTGACGGGTGGTGCGCCAGCAATGCGGGAGGTGGGGAAGGGGGAGACCTATATCGGCCGATCGCCCCTTTCTGCCTGAGGTCCTCGCCTGCGCAAGGATGACGGATCTATATGGAGGGAAGAGGGCGCGCTATATTGGCGGGTCGCCCCATCCTGCCTGAGGTCCTCGCCTGCGCGAGGATGACGGATCTATATGGAGGGAAGGGGAACGCTATATCGGCCGATTGCCTCTTTCTGCCCGAGGTCCTCGCCTGCGCAAGGATGACAATTTATATATATGTTTCAGGTTGATAGTGCGTCGTATCACTGGACGTAGCCTCGCTTTCCATTTCGGCTCGCCGCCCTATCCAGCTTTCTCCCGCTTCCATCACGCTGTCATCCTTGCGAAAGCGAGGACCTCGGGCAGGAAGAGGCGCGCGGGCACTATCGGCCGCCCTTGCAACACCCATGAAGGATACCGCCCCCCAAACACACCACCGCCGCCGGCTCTTTCGAACCGGCGGCGGATGTCGCTCGCGGGGTGTCGGCGGGACTACCGCGAGGCGAGCTTTTCCGGGGTCGGCAGGGGCTGCACCGGCACCCCCGGCCAGATCTTCTGGAGGTTGCCGGAGATGATCAGGTCCTTCTCCGTGAGGCCTGACAGGATGGCGATCTGGTTGCCGTCGGTGCGGCCCACCTCCACCATGCGCTGTTCCACCATGCTGTCCTTGCCGACGACGTAGACGAATTTGCCGAGCTGGCTGGAGCCGAGGGCCACTTGCGGGGCCATCAGCATGTCGGGCTGGCTGCCGACGGAGAGGCGCAGGTGGACGTATTGGCCGGGCAACAGGTCGAAGGCGGTGTTGGCGATGGTGGCGCGGGCGGCGACCGTGCCGGTGGAGGCGTCGAGGCGGTTGTCGATGAAGGTGAGCTTGCCGGCGTAGGGCTTGCTGCCTTGCTGGCCGGGCAGGGTGATTTCGGCCGTCACCTCGCCCTTGCCGAGCGCGGCCTTGATGGCGGCTAGCTCCTTTTCGGCCGGGTTGAAGGCGACGTAGACGGGGTCGAGCTGCACCAGCGTGTTGAGCACCGTCTGGCCGGAGGTGACGAGCGTGCCCACCGACGCCGCGCTGCGACCGACGCGGCCGGCGAAGGGGGCGCGGATGGTGGACCGCTCGATGTCGAGCTCGGCCGCCTCGACGGCTGCCCTGGCGATGGCGATGGCCGCCTCGGCCTGGCGCAGCGAACTCGTCCGCTGGTCGAAGCCGTCTTTCGCCAGGAAGCCCTTCTGCGACAGCTCCTCGCCGCGCTTGAGGCTGGAGCGGAGATAGTCGCCCTGGGCGGTGTCGCGCTCGAGCTGCGCCTGGGCCTCGGCGAGCGCCGTGCGGGCGTCGCGGTCGTCGATGACATAGAGCACGTCGCCGGCTTTGACGTCGGCGCCGTCGGCCACCACGCGCTCCTTCAGGTAGCCGGTGACCTTGGCCTGCAGCGACACCGACTGGATGGCCTCGGTGCGGGCGGGATAGTCGAGATAGACCGGCAGCGTGCGCTTGGCCACCTTCTCGACGGGCACCGGCATGGCCTGCATGGCCGGGGCGGCGGGGGTGGCGGCCGCCGGGGGGGCGAGGAGGTCGCCAAGGGGCAGGCGCGCCTCGACGTAGGTCCGCACCGCCGGGTGGAACAGGCTGGCGCCGCCGGCCAGAACGGCCAGTGTCAGGAGGGAGGCAAAGGGGCGTCTCTTGAGCAAGGACATGGCGGAAACTCCGGTCAAACCAATTCGCGAAGATGCTGACGCATCCGCTCATTGAAATCTTTGCCGATTTCTCATTTGCGTCAGTGGTATGAGAAATCGGCAAGCCGAATACCGAGAGGCATTTTCAATGCATCTCGGTATCACTCGGCGGCCTTGGACAGGTCGATGTCGTCGGCCTCGTTGGCGGCCACGGGATGATGGGCGTGATGGAAGTGGGCGGCGTCGCGCTCGACGGCGGCGGGGTTCCACCGCTCGCGCAGGCGCTCGATCACCACGTAGAACACGGGGGTGAAGACCATGGTGAGCACGGTGGCCGCCAGCATGCCGCCCACCACCGTGGTGCCGAGCGACTGCCGGCTGGCGGCGCCCGCCCCGGTGGCCAGCATCAAGGGCACCGCTCCCAAGATGAAGGCCAGCGCCGTCATCAGGATGGGGCGGAGGCGCAGGCGCGCGGCCTCGGTGGCCGCCTCGACGATGCCGAGCCCGTCGTCGCGCCGCCGGCGGGCGAACTCGACGATCAGGATGGCGTTCTTGGCGGCAAGGCCGATCAGCATGACGAAGCCGATCTGCGAGTAGACGTCGATCTGCATGCCGCGCCACTGGATCGCCCCGAGCGCGCCGAACAGGGCGAGCGGCACGGTGAGCAGCACCACGAAGGGCATGGTCCAGCTTTCGTACTGGGCGGCGAGGATGAGGAAGACGAAGACGATGGCGAGGATGAACACCGCCGTCGCCGCCGATCCGGCCTTCAGCTCCTGGAAGGTGATGCCCGTCCACTCGTAGCCGAAGTCGCGCGGCAGCGTTTCGTTCGCCACCCGCTCCATGGCGGCGATCGCCTGGCCCGACGAGAAGCCGGGGGCCGGGCCGCCGTTGATCAGCGCCGAGGCGTTGGAGTTGTAGTGCGGCACGGTTTCCGGACCCACGGTGGGCTTCAGTTCACCCAGGGTGGAGAGCGGCACCATGCCGCCGCTGGCATTCCTCACATAGAGGCGCGTCAGGTTGGTGGCCGAGGAGCGGGCGTCCTGGTCGGCCTGCAGCGTCACGCGGAAGGTGCGGCCGAACAGGTTGAAGTCGTTGACGTAGAGCGAGCCGAGATAGATCTGCAAGGTGTTGAAGATATCCGGCAGGCTGAGGCCGAGGAGCTTGGCCTTGTTGCGGTCGAGGTCGTAGACGAACTGCGGCGTCGAGGTGCCGAAGCTTGAGAACAGCTGGTGGGCGTTGAGTTCGGGCTGCTGGCGGGCGGCGGCGAGCAGGCCCTGCGTGGCGTCGTTCAGCGCCTGGCTGCCCTGTCCCGTCAGGTCCTTCACCTGGAACTCGAAGCCGCCCGTGGCGCCGAGGCCGGGGATGGACGGCGGATCGAAACTGAGGGCGAAGGCGTCGGGGATGGCCATCAGCTTGGGCCGGACTTCCTCGACGATGCGCGAGGCGTGCTGCTCGGGCCCGCGCTCTTCCCACGGCTTCAGGATGGCGAACTCCACCGCCGCGTTGGACTGCGCCGCCGACGTCAGGAAGTTGAGGCCGGAGATGGCGCCGACGATCTCGATGCCCGGCGTCTTTTCCAGGATGTCGCGCACCTGTTCGGCCACGGCGTTGGTGCGTTCCAGCGAGGCGCCGTCGGGCAACTGAACCACCACGAAGAAATAGCCCTGGTCTTCCACCGGCAGGAAGGTGGAGGGCGTGCGGCTCCACAGCCAATAGGTGGCGCCGATGGTGACGACGAACAGGGCGAGCACCAGATAGCGCGCCTTCACCAGCACGCCGACGCTGGCGGCATAGGCATGCGACATGGCGCCGAAGGCCGCGTTGAACCAGCGGAAGGGCGGGAAGCGCACCGGCCCCTGGTGGCGCAGGAAGGCGGCCGACAGGGCGGGGCTCAGCGTCAGCGAGTTGAAGGCGGATATGCCGACCGAGATCGCCACGGTGAGCGCGAACTGGTTGTAGAGCTGGCCGGTGACGCCGGGAATGAAGGCGACGGGGATGAACACCGCCATCAGCACCGCCGTGGTGGCGATGATGGGGCCGGTGACCTCGCTCATCGCCTTGCGCGTGGCGGCGAGCGGCTTGAGGCCGGCCTCGATCTGCCGCTCGACGTTCTCCACCACCACGATGGCGTCGTCGACCACGAGGCCGATGGCGAGCACCATGCCGAGCAGCGAGAGCATGTTGAGCGAGAAGCCCAGAAGCTCCATCACCACCAGCGTGCCGATCAGCGACACCGGAATGGCGATGGCCGGGATGACGGTGGTGCGCCAGCTTTGCAGGAAGACGAACACCACGGCGATGACCAGCACCAGCGCCTCGCCCAGCGTCTTCAACACGTCGTCCATCGACGCCTGCACGAAGGTGGTGGTGTCGTAGTGGATGGCGTAGGCGATGCCGGCCGGGAAGCGCTTGGACAGCTCCTCCATCCTGGCCTTGACGCCGGCCTGCAGGTCGAGCGCGTTGGAGCCGGGCATCTGGAACACGCCGAGCGCCACCGTGGGGTCCTTGCCGAAGAAGGCGGAGGAGGAATATTGCAGCGCGCCCAGCTCGATGCGGGCGACATCCTTCAGGCGCACCACGGCGCCGCTCGGCCCATCGGCGCGCAGCACGATGTCGCCGAACTCCTCGGGGCTGGAAAGACGGCCGACGGCGTTGACCTGCATTTCGAAGGCGGTGCCGGCGGGGGCGGGCGCCTGGCCGATCTTGCCGGCGGCCACCTGCACGTTCTGTTCGGCAATCGCCGCTTGCGCATCGACGGCGGTGAGGCCGAGGTTGGCGAGCTTGTCGGGGTCGAGCCAGACGCGCATGGAATAGCGCCGCTCGCCGAACACCTGCACGTCGCCGACGCCGGGCACCCGCTTCAGCGGATCGAGGATCTGCAGGGCGGCGTAGTTGCTGAGCGCCACCGGATCGACCGAGCCGTCGGGCGAGGTGAGGTTGACGATGAGGACGAAGTTGGGGTTCTGCTTCCTCACCGACACGCCCGTCTGGTTGACGATGGCCGGCAGCGAGGAGGCCGCCTGCGACACGCGGTTCTGCACGTCGACGGCGGCGGTGTTGATGGGGTAGCCGACGTCGAAGGTGACGGTGATGGTCGACGAGCCGTCGTTGGAGCTCGACGAGGACATGTAGGTCATGCCCTCGACGCCGTTGATCTGCTGTTCCAGCGGGGTGGTCACCGTGTCGGCCACCACCTGGGCGCCGGCGCCGGGGTAGTGGGCGGACACCACCACCTGCGGCGGCGATATCTCCGGAAACTGGGCGACGGGCAGCAGCACGTAGCAGATGGCGCCGGCCAGAACCATGATGATGGCGATGGCCGAGGCGAAGATCGGCCGTCCGGTGAAGAAGTTTACCATGCGCAGGCCTCGCCGCGACCGGTGGCGGCCGCCATCCAGCAGGGAACCGTCTCGTCCCTGCCGCCGTTGAGGTAGCGATCGCCCACCGCGCGCAGCTCGCGGCGCAGCCGCTCGGGGTGAACCCGGTCGGCCCGCATGACGGTGAGCACCAGCGGATCGCGGAGGAGTTCGTCCAGGGTGAGTTCGTGCTTCATGGCAGGTCTCCTGCGCGCCGGGCGGTCGGTAGGGGTAGACTTTGCTGGGCATCGGGTTGGTCCGAAAACCGGAAGGCCACTTTTTGGCCCGATGCTTGGTTCTTCGTTTGGCATCGGGCTGGTCCGAAAACCGGGGACCACTTTTCGGCCCGATGCTTGGTTCTTCGTTTGGCATCGGGTTGGTCCGAAAACCGGAAGGCCACTTTTCGGCCCGATGCCTGGACTAAATGCGTAGGGGGTCGTTGCCGCACCCGGTGGGGGCTGGCCTTGACGCGTTGGGAAGGGGGTGTTACCTGTCAGTAACACCCCGGACGTTACAGATCGGTAACATGGGCGTCAAGGCGCCTTGGCATGATGGATAATGACGAAATGGTGAGCGGGTGCGTGAAGAGGCCGCGCGAGCGGATCATCGACACGGCGCAGCTTCTGTTCCGCAAGCACGGCATCCGCGGCGTCGGCGTCGACGCCATCGCCGAGGAAGCGGGCACCAACAAGATGACGCTCTACCGCCACTTCGGCTCCAAGGACGAGCTGATCGCCGAGTGCCTGCGCGAAACGGCCCGCACCGCCGCCCCCTTCTGGCGCGACCTCGAAACCAACCACCCCGGCGACCCCCTGGCGCAACTGCACGCCTGGGTGCGCGCCGTCGCCTCCTACGCCAGCATGGAAGCCGGCGGCTGCGACCTCGTCACCGCCGCCTTCGAACTCCCCGAACCCGACCACCCCGCCCGCCTTGTGGTGGAAACCTTCAAGCACGACCAGCGCGAAAAGCTGGTGGGGCTGTGCAGGGAGGCGGGGATCGCCGAAGCCGAGAAGCTGGCCGACACGCTGAGCCTCTTGCTGGAGGGGGCGAGGGTGAACCGGAGGAGCGTGGGGCCGGATGGGCCGTCGGCCCGGTTTGTGATGCTGGCGGAGGCGGTGATCGCGTCGTTTAGTGCGGCGAGCGGGAAGGTGGGGGCGTAGGGGGGGGCGTGAGGGGGCGTAGGGGCGGAAGCCTCGCCCAGCCCACCGCACCAGTGCCGCCCTATATCAGCCAATCGCCCCATTCTGTCCGAGGTCCTCGCCTTCGCGAGGATGACAGGAAATTTATATATAACATAGGTTTAGCGTAGAGCTCTTCGCTCGACGTCCGGTCTCCTGTTCCTATCACGCTGTCATCCTCGCGCAGGCGAGGACCTCAGGCAGAAAAGAGCGCAACGCCGATATCAATCTCCAGCGCGCCAGCGCCTCGCCGCCCCCATCAAACTGTCCTCCTCTGCGAAGGCAGAGGACCTCAGGCCGAAAGAGGCGCAGCGCCGATATCGGGCTCCCACCAACTCCCATTGCAGCCTATACGGAAATCCCGTATACTTCCCATCTATGACGTCGGAACGGTTCGATCCAGCCAAAGACGCGACCAATCGCGCGAAGCATCAGTTGCCGCTGGCCTTTGGCGATCGCATCTTCGAGGACGACGACCACCTGATCATCCCTTCCATCCGCGAGATCGACGGTGAGGAGCGGTTCAAGGTGGTGGGGATCGTCGAGGGAAAGCTGTTCACCGGCGTCTTTGTCTGGCGGGACGACCTGCCGCGTTTCATCTCGGTGAGAAGGAGCAACAAAGGTGAAGAACGATCCTATCGCGCTGCCTGCTGATCCCACCGACGCCGAGGATTTCGACGTGACGGTCGAGGCCTTGGACCGAGCCCAGCGCGCCCGCCTGATCCGCAAGACGCGCACCGGCCTCGGCCTCACCCAAGCCGAATTCGCCAACCGCTTCCGTGTCCCCGTCGGCACCCTGCGCGACTGGGAACAGGCAAGGGCAACCGCGCCAGACTTCGCCATCGCCTATGTGAGGGTGATCGGCTTGCATCCGGACATGGTGGCGAAGGCAGTGGCGTAGCGCGCATTGTCGAAGCGACAGCGAGACTGACTGCTGCTCTTGATTGTCAAACTCCAGCACTCAGCACCAGAAAACGTAATGTTCTCGCATGGGTTACTGACGCGCGTCCACTCGACGTCTCACTGTGGTGGAAAGCCACAAAATCCGAACGCAACATGTTAGAGGGACGCGCTAAACGGGTGGATACTTGTCCAACAGCCTTAGGGTACGCGAAGGCGTATGGTATATGCAGTGACGATGTCTGAGTTCTATATCAAGCGTCGTTTTCGCCTTGGTGATAAGGTTTTGACTGAAGCGGAGCTACTGCTTCAGAGCGGCCCCATTATTGTTCTCGCGGAACCCGGCGCTGGGAAGACGCGCGTCATGCGTAGCATGGCGACCTCCCTGGGAGCCAAATGGGTTCGTGCTAGCAGATTCCGTAACACTCACTATACCCCGAAGCGGGGTCCGCTTGTGATCGACGCCATGGATGAAGTGGCGAAGATTGGGGGAGAAGCACTGAATGACATCGTGGAGAAAGCCCAGGCACATGCGGATGGGTTGGTGATTTTCTCCAGCAGATCGGGTGAGTGGGAAAAATCACGATCTAAGTATGTTGAAGAGTGCTTCGGCACAAAGCCCAAGACGGTGCATCTCGACGCCTTCAATCTAGACGAACAAAGAGCGCTTTTCGCTTATGTGTTCCCAGAGGAGGACTTTGACGATTTTGTACGGGAGGCAAGTCGTTGTGACCTTAATCCCTTGCTTTCCAACCCAGAATTTCTCCAATTTTTCGGCTACGGATATATAGAAAACAATCGCCGCTTTGACAGTAAACAGCGGGCGTACTCCGACGCCGCGCGAAGGCTCGCTCAAGAAAGCAACGAAAGTCAATCAATGCGCGGCAGGCCGGAGGCGGCAACCTTGGTTCGTCAAGCCGGTAGCGTTTTCGCGCGACTTTTGCTCTCTGGTGCTTCTGGCGTCTCTCGTGTCGAGAAAATCGACGATCGCGAGTTCCCTTACGTCGACATCGTGGACGGCGAGGTTGAAGGCGGACTAGACCATCTGCTTGATTCGAAGCTGTTTCGCCCCGCTGGCGATGCAAATGAGCATGAACCATTCCATCGAATATTAGCGGAATACTTGGGCGCGAACTACCTGACGGAACATATCGCCGACGCGGGAAGCGGTCTTTCCTTGCGTCGCTGCTTTGCGATTATTGCGCCAAACGGCGTCGTCCGAGACGAACTGAGAGGTATGCTTGGCTGGATGGCCGCTCTGGGAGGCGACAGAGTGCAACGTGCGGCAATTGACCTCGATCCATACGCGGTTCTGTCGAACGGAGACCCTGCGCAACTTCACACGGCCAACAAGATTCACCTGATACGTAAACTACAAGAAGTGGCTGAGACCGATCCTTATTTCCGACGTGGTGACTATTGGCGCTCATTCAACGTCGGCAACTTTTTCTCAGAAGATGTTGTGGACGCTCTCCGTCCTATACTAGCCGTGGGAGGGTCCTATAATCTCCGGACGCTGGTTCTTGATCTACTAAACGGTACTTCGGCCATTGCATCTCTGGTTCCGGAGCTGGAAGCCATCTTGTTGGATCCAACCACGGACTCATACAGCCGGATTTTCTCTATGCGGCTGCTTGTCCAGATATCCACTTATACGGTTGGAGAGCATTTCGAGACGCTGATCGCACAAGGCGACCCAGCCGCGCTCCAAGCCCTTGCTGAGTATGTAGAAGCGAAATCCGGCGACGTTGTGGGGGAAGGCCGCCTGCTGGCTTTGCTTCGTGCTTGCGCTGCACTATTTCCGAAAGCTGATACCGCAGCTCGGCGCGATGGGATGTCCAGATACTTCATCAAGCACTTGCTGCGGGAGCTTAAGTTCCATGATATTGGAATGCTACTCGACGCGATCACCTCAGACATCAGTTGCACGTGCATGCCACGGCATGAATACAGATGTCACTGTCGGGATGGCATCAGTAAGGTCGTTGGCGGTCTACTAGACCGATACTTTACGACAGTGCCGGGCCCATATGATGCTAGGCGCGTGTGGAGCTGGGTTAAGGACCTTCGTTTCACGCGTCACATCGAAGCTGATGCCAGCGCGGCGGTTGCGGTGCTAAGGAAGGATCACAAGCTTCGTCGCGCTATTCAGAAAGTGGCATTTCTTGGGGCGACCTCTAGCGACATCGCCGAAAGACTAGACCATCTTTTCTATGCCGACCGCACACACTCGGGAGTTCGGTACGAGCTAGAAGATATCGACGCCGCGATCGCGGACGCTTTCTCGGAAGGCAACACATTATTGTGGGATGCGCTATGGCGCCCACACTCTCCATATAATCAGCACCGCGGCCCGGACGCACACCGGAAAACTATGCGCGCTCAAGCCAACAACAATTCTGATTTCATGCGGGTCTGGGCGTCACGAGATCGTATTGCCAAGGCATATTGGCGCCGCACCCGCGACAGTTGGGAGGGACGCCGTAAACGCCACCAAAAACTTGCTGCAGAGCAAGAGGCCAGTCGGCTTGAGAGTCTGCGCCAAAACCGCGCGGCTATCGAAGCTGGACAGCATTGGTGGTGGCTGCAGCACATTGCGCATCGCTATCTCTACGAGCCAGATAAACTGGCGGACTTTGTGGGCGATGTTGAGATTGCGCATAAAGCCCTGCGGAACTGCCTTCCGTTCCTAAACGAGCATGTGCCTTCGCTTGAAAGCTTGGCGGCGCATAAGTGGGGCGGTGTTGCCATGGCGCTGTATGCTCATTGCCTCTTGCATTATCGAGAGAAGGGGAACTTGGACGGCATCCAGCAAAGAATACTGGAGGCCGCCAAAACGCAGGCTGGGAACATTGTGGGTATGGCTGAGGGCGAGGCGGAGGCCTTCGAGGCTGAAATAGACCGTCTAATCTTCACGACAGCGAGTGATATCGAAACGTTCGCGAAGCGGTACATCGAACCAACCCTCAGGGACGACGAGCCCGACTCCCCAACGAACGTCGGGTGGCTCACCTACAAAGGGGCGTTTCAGGGAATTAGTGCTAAGCTCTCAACGGCATGGCTCCGAAGCTATCCCGACATGCCCTATCATGCCGAAACCTCGCTCTTTGAAATCGCTGCCAGTCACGCGCCACGCGATGAGCTTCTCTCGATAGTTCGGGAACGTCTGCTCAAGCATGCGGCGCCACTTCCAAGTGGTGCTCTGGAACGCGACATTCATCGTCGTGAGTTCTGGCTGCTCAACGCTTTTATTTTTCTGGAAGGTGATGTTGCGTGGAACATCCTAAAGCAAAATCGAGATAGCTTGCTTTTGATTGCCGCGCGCATGGATCGGTTTGGCAGCGAAGATGGCGCCGACTCGCCTCCCCTATCACCCCGGAAGAACTATCAGATACTGGAGGCTTTCGTTGATGAATGGCCTCCGGTAGATCTACCGGATTCATATGGGAGCGACAGTCCGAAGGAGGAGCGGGCGTATCGCTACTTGCGCGAGATCCCCGGCCGTATCAGTCGTGGTCCGCCCGACGAAGCCCTGCCTATCCTTGACAAGTTATTGGAGGACGACCGGTTCATCGCGTACCGCGCCGACCTTATCGGCGTTCGCGCAGTAGCGGCGCGGCGTCACGCGCTACAGCATTTCCGAGCGCCTTCACCTTCCGAAATTTCGGCGTTACTAGAGAAGCAAGGCATTGCCAGCGTTGAGGACATGCGCGCCGCTGCGGTCGAAATGCTGCAAGACGTTGAGGCGCAAATCCGAACATCCGAAACGGACACGATCAGGACGTTCTACCCAGCGGGGACACGAGTGGACGAGAACACTGCTCGCAGTCTCATTGTTGACCAACTGCGTGCGCATCTGCGTGCCAGCAACATGGCTGACGCGATAGAATTCCATATGGCTGGGGGCAATCGCTGCGATATCGCTGCTCTTGCCATGATCGAGCGCAAGAGGCGGCTTCTGACAATAGAAGTGAAAGGCCAGTGGCACAGTGCGCTGTTTACTGCGGCTGCAGAACAACTGAGTACACGATACTCCAGCAATCGGGACGCGGAGCAGCAAGGCATCTATCTGGTGCTTTGGTTCGGTCCGGATGAACTGGTAGCGGGCCGTAAAAACACAATTTTTCGCACACCGAGGGAGCTGAAGCAGGCGATAGTTGAACAGATGCCTTTAGAGCTACGCCGCCGAATTGATGTCGTAGTGATAGACCTTACCCCAAGAGCGTCTGACTAATATCCCCCTACCTCACCCGAACCGCTCCGCCATGTACCGCCCCGGCGCCATGCCCAGCGTCTTCCTGAACATGGTGACGAAGCTGGGCAGGCTTTCGTAGCCGAGGTTGGCGGCGACGTGCTGGATGGGGGTGCCGTCGGCCAGCCATTGGACGGCGAGCATGATGGAGAGGCGCTGGCGCCAGCGGCCGAAGCTGAGGCCGGTTTCGGCGGCGATGCGGCGGGCCAGCGTGCGTTCGCTGAGGCCGGCGCGCCGGGCCCAGGTGGCCAGCGGTGCGCGGTCGGCCGGGGTGGCCAGCATGGCGTCGGCCAGCCGGCGCAGGGCGGGGTCGGCCGGCATGGGCAGGTTGAGGTCTTCCACGCTGGCGGCGGCCATCTCGTCGATCAGCACGGCGAGCAGGCGCGTGTTGACGCCGCCTTCCTCGTAGAGCGGCGGCAGCCGGGCGCCGCGTGTCATCAGCTCGCGCAGCAGCGGGGTGACCGACACGGCGCAGCAGGCCGGCGGCAGGCCCAGGCCGAGCGCGGGATCGACGAAGGCGTTGTAGCCTTCCAGCATGCCGCTCATCCGGACGGCGTGGCGCATGCCGCCGGGAATCCAGATGGCGCTGCGCGGCGGCACGATCCACAGCCCGGCGTCGACCTCGCAGGTGAGCGCGCCGCCCTGCACCAGGATGAACTGCCCCTTGGCGTGGCTGTGCGGCGGCAGCTCGATGTCGCTGAACCGGTCGGCGACGAAGCCGTAGATCACCACCGGCCGGTGCACGGTGTCGGGGTCCAGCCAGTCGGTGGTGTGGCGTTGTTCGGTGAGTATGGGCATGCCGGAAGGATTGTCCGGCGCGGCATCTTTGGCAAGATCGAATAATAATCTGTCAGGGCTTCGTAATGACGCCACGCCGGGCGCGGGTTAATTTGGCTCCAGCAGTTCCCTTTTCCAGACCCGCCCGGCCGTTGGCGATGCCGCCGGGACCGATCCGGACCTCAGAGCCGAAAGGATGGCCATGAACGCCCTGACCAACACCCCCGTCACCGGCGCGCTCGACCGGTTGCACCGCGACGCGGCGGCCTCCGACCTCGGGCTGATGGAGGCGATGGCCAAGGCCTTCGCGACGGCCCCCACCGGGCAGGCGATCGCCAACCTTCTGGCCGAGGAGCGGGCGGATTACCGGGGCGTCTGCCAGGGGCTGTCCGGCAATTTCCTGTCGGTGTCGCCCGCCTACGGCCGCTTCCTCTACATGACGGCGCGGGCCTGCCGGGCGCGGCGGATCGTCGAGTTCGGCTCGTCCATGGGCATTTCCAGCATCTATCTCGCCTCGGCGCTGCGCGACAATGGCGGCGGCAGGCTGATCGGCAGCGAGGTCGAGACGTCGAAGGTGGTGCGGGCGCAGTTCCACCTGGGCGCCGCCGAGCTGGGCGACCTCGTGGAGATTCGCGAGGGCGACGCGCTGGAAACGCTTGCCGACGTCGGCGGCCCGGTGGACATGCTGCTGCTCGACGGCGCGCTGTCGCTCTACCTGCCGGTGTTGAAGCTGATCGAGCCGCACCTTGCCCCCGGCGCCCCGGTGCTGGCCGAGAACGCCTTCGCCGAGGACTATCTCGACTATGTCGGCGACCCCAGGAACGGCTATCTGACGCTGCCGCTGCCGATCGACCGGGGGCGGGGGAACGTCTATTCGGTGCGGGTGGGGTAGGGGGATGGAACCTGATAGGGGCCGGGGCGATTTCTCGTCCTGAGGTCCTCTGCTTTCGCAGAGGATGACAGGAAATTGATATGAAACAAAGAGTTGCGTTGCATTTCCGGCGCGCGGTCGGTGAGCGAAAGAGGCTCCCGCTCGCATCATGCTGTCCTCCTCTGCGAAGGCAGAGGATCTCGGGCCGGAAGGGGCGAGGGGGTGATATCGGGTTCGCTTGTTTCATGGAGCGTGATATGGGCCGAAGCGATTTCTCGTCCTGAGGTCCTCGCCTGCGCGAGGATGACAGTTAATTGATATGAAACAAAGAGTTGCGTTGCATTTCCGGCGCGCGGTCGGTGAGCGAAAGAGGCTCCCGCTCCCATCATGCTGTCCTCCTCTGCGAAGGCAGAGGATCTCGGGCCGGAAGGGGCGAGGGGGCGATATCGGGCTCTGTTGTTTCTTGGAGCTTGATAGGGGCCGGAGCGACTTCTCGTCCTGAGGTCCTCGCCTGCGCGAGGATGACAGTTAATTGATATGAAACAAAGAGTTACGCGTCGCGTGTGGGCGCTCGGTTTCGCCCTCCATTGGGGCGGGCGATTGCGGCGCGCGATGCCGGAGCGAAGCTCGCGCGCGGCCTATCCCGCTGATCCATATATATAAATTGTCATCCTTGCGAAGGCGAGGACCTCGGGCCGGAAGGGGCGAGGGGGGGATATCGGACTCTGTTGTTTCAGGGAGCTTGATAGGGGCCGGGGGGATTTCTCGTCCTGAGGTCCTCCTTGGACTCACGATTGAAGTGCAACACCTGGTAAGGTGTTGCTGCGATGGGACAACATTACTCTCAGCTCTCGTTGCGGGAGCGAATGACGGTCGACCTTCTCCACCGGGAAGGGCTATCGGTGCGAAGCATAGCGGCGCGGCTTGAGAGATCAGCATCGACGATCAGCCGCGAGCTCAGGCGCAATGCCAAGCCGACCAAACGGTGGTCCGGCCCCTAC
>NZ_CATNLY010000002.1 GCF_950100655.1 Pleomorphomonas sp. T1.2MG-36 | reverse complement strand
CGGCCGCGCCTTCATTCGCGGCGGACGATCCAGCGTACGCCGAGCACTCTTTATGCCTGCTCTCGTGGCCGCACGCTTCAACCCCGACCTCAAAGCCAAATACCAACACCTCATCGCAGCAGGAAAACCAGCTAAAGTCGCTTTGACTGCTATCATGCGAAAGCTCGTCGTCCTCGCAAACGCACTGCTCAAGGCAGGCAGGACATGGGCACCAAAAAACGCTTGATCAACACGGATACTCCAGACCCTCCCCTCCAAGGGAAAAAGCGGCTATGCCCGGTGCTGGAAGTCCGGGCCGCCCGAGGCGTGCCGGCGTTGCGACAGGATCGAACCGGTGATTGCCTTGCGGCCGATGCGGGATGACGAGTTTCCCGCCTATCTCGACTATTTCATTCCCGACTACGCGGCCGAGATCGCCGCCAACTACCGGCTCTCCGACGCCGCCGCCCTGACGCAAGCCAAGGGGGAGATCGAGGCGGGGCTGCCGGACGGCGTCGCCACCGCCGGGCAGGTTCTGCTCTCCATCGTCGATCTCTCCGGGCCGGATGAAACGCTGGTCGGCTATCTCTGGTACAAGCCGGACATGGCCTTGCGGTCGGTGTTCATCGCCGACTTCCACATCCTCGCCGCCCATCAGGGGCAGGGCCTCGGCAAACGGGCGATGGCGCTCCTCGAAAGCGATCTCAGGGCCGGCGGCTTCACCCAGATCAAGCTCAGGGTGGCCGGCGACAACGACCGCGCCCGGCACGTCTACGAGGTCAGCGGCTTCCGCGTCACCGGCATCAACATGAGCAAGACGCTCGGCGAAGGGTGAGGGCGGGGGCGAAGGGGTGCGGCTGGGTGTAGGCCGGACGAGGCGCCAGGGCATGGGCTTCGCCGAGGCCTCGGGCATCCGTCTGATCCGGCTCGGCGAATTTGCCGTGACGCTCCGATCGCGGTCTTTCATATGGAATGGCGCGGCCGAACGGGGCAATATGGCGCGAACGGTCGCGCCGTTGCGCCGAGTCCCAGGGAGAGAGCCATGCCGCATGTCGTCATCAAGATGATCGAGGGACGGAGCGAAGAGCAGAAGCAGCGGCTGACCGAGCTGGTGACCCGGGCCATCATGGATGGCGCCGGCTGCCAGGACAGCTCCGTTTCCGTCGCCATCGAGGATGTGCCGGCCGCCGACTGGACCGCCGCCGTCTACCGCACCGAGATCGGGCCGCAGATGGATCGGCTTTACAAGAAGCCCGGCTACAAGCCGGACTGACGGGGCGGCGGGGCGAAAGCGCCGACCGTCATTCGACGGCGCGCAGTCCCCGTCCGCGGGCGATCTCCACTGGAAGCGAGATGATCGATACCGATCGGGAAGAACTTTGCGCGGCGCCGGCCGTTCCCTCCGGCATGGCGCCCGACGTGGTCGGCTATGCCTGGGCGCGCGACACCATCGGCGAAGCGGGCGCCTCCGTCTATCGCCTCCACGGCAAGCCCGGCGCGCCGGATCTCTACCTCAAGCACGGCCGCGACGCGGTGGCCGACGCCATCACCGAGGAGATGGCGCGGTTGCGCTGGCTTGCCGGCCGCCTGCCGGTGCCGCGCCTCGTGCGCTTCGACTGCACCGCCGACGAGGCGTGGCTGCTGACCACGGCGATTCCCGGTCGGACGGCCTATCAGGTGCTGGCCTCCGACCCGGCGGGACGCCCGGCCGTGGTCGACGCGCTCGCCGCCTTCCTGCGCCGGATGCATGCCATACCCGTGGAGGCCTGCCCCTTCACCGGCGATCACGCCCACCGCCTTGCCATCGCCCGCGCCCGCATCGATGCTGGCCTCGTCGACGTCGACGATTTCGACGAGGAACGGCGGGGCTGGACGGCCGAGGCGGTGTGGAACGAGCTCAAGGACCTGCTGCCGCTCGCCCCCGACCCGGTGGTGGCCCATGGCGACTTCTCGCTCGACAACCTGATCGTCGAGGGCCACGCCGTGGTCGGCTGCATCGACGTCGGCCGGGCCGGCATCGCCGACCGCTATCAGGACCTCGCCATCCTCTGGAACTGCCTGCACGAGTTCGGCCCGGCCATGCAGCGGCGGCTATTCCGCGCCTACGGCATCGCCAGCCCGGACCGGCGCAAGCTGCAGTTCCACCTGATGCTGGACGAGTTGTTCTAGGGGCGCTTCGGACTCGCCTGCGAGCGGCTGATGGGAGACCGATATCGGCGTTGCGTTCCGTTCTGCCTGAGGTCCTCGCTTTCGCAAGGATGACAACTTGATAGAAAGGGGAAACAGCTGGAGTGCTCGCCATGCGGCGTGATACCGCATGAGCGCTAAGCGTTGCGAATGGCAGTGCGCTGAGAAACGTCCTCCACCTAACCGGCTGTCATCACTATATATAATGCTGTCATCCTTGCGAAAGCGAGGACCTCAGGCAGAATGGAACGCAACGCCGATATAGGGCGCCACTTTCCATTGGCGACACTCGGATTTCCAGCCCTGTCCGTTCGGCGCTCCGTCGTGTAGGGTGCGCCGCGTTTTTCCAATAGCGGGTATTTCTCATGCTTCCCTGGGTAAGGCTTGGCGCCGCAAAGACTGAAGATGGCACCGAGCTGAGGCTGATGCAGCGCGGCGGCGAATTCTCCATCATGATCGGCACCAACACGCTGATGAATTCCCGCCTCTCCGGCTCGGAGGAGGCGCTGGCGACGCTGGCCTGCGCCGCGCTTGAAGGAAAACCGGATATCAAAATGCTGATCGGCGGCCTCGGCATGGGGTTCACGCTGCGCGCGGCGCTGAAGGCGCTCGACGACAGCGCGCGCGTCACCGTGGCCGAACTGGTGCCGGCGGTGGTGGAGTGGGCGCGCGGGCCGATGGCCGAGGTGTTCGCCGGTTGTCTCGAAGATCCGCGCGTCTCCGTGCGCGTGGAGGATGTCGGCGTGGTGATCCGCTCCGCCGCCAACAGCTGGGACGCCATTCTGCTCGATGTCGACAACGGCCCTGAGGCGATGGCAAAGCAAGGCAACGACGCGCTTTATTACGCCGCCGGCCTCGACGCCACCTGGCAGGCGCTGAAGCCCGGCGGCGTCTTCACGGTGTGGTCGTCGCTGCCCGATCCGGCGTTCACCCGCCGCCTGAAAAGGGCGGGCTTCGCGGTGACCGAGGTGCCGACGCGCGCCGGCAAGAAGCGCGGCGCGCGGCACATGATCTGGGTGGCGGTGAAGTAATGCCGTTTCCGTCTGGTTTCGACCGCTCGGGCGGAATCTGACGGACGCGGAACGCCTGTAAGGCGGATCATGCCTCCGGCGGCAGGCGATTGGCGGCGTGGTCCTGCTCCAGGTCGGTCTTGATGGCGTTGCCATCCTGGCCGCGCTCCTTGGAGTGCTGCTGCTTGTCGCGGTTCGACAGGATGTCGTTGTCGCCCACCAGATCCTTGTCGAGCTCGGTCATGGCGCCGGTGCCGTCGCCCTTGCCCTGCGATCCCTTGCCGAAATGCTTGCTGTCGCCCTTGCCGCTGGCCATTCCACGCTCCTTGGGTTCGAGGGTGGAATTGGCGGTCGGACGAGCCGACGGCGCCAAGCCGGAAAATACCAACCGCAAATGCCGGCATTTGTTCCGGAACATCCGCCACGGCGGGTTCGCAAGAGGCGTGGGAGGCCCGATAGTGACAACACCTTCAAAGGCTATGTCGAGAACGTCACTACGCCCGAAGATGGCATCAAAACTATCAATAGTTGAGAATGATGGGTGATAACTGCCACTTTAAGATGTAGCGTGCGATAGAGTCTTCTCAACGACGTCTAGAATGAGCTTGACGTCTGAGACTGAAGGCTCGGCTGTAAGATCGCCGTGGACCAACCGATTACGCAGCATAACTAGAGACCTCACTCTCGGCTCGACCTCAGGATCGATGTATCCAAGCATTGTCAATGTCTGGATCACCGTTCCTGGTGTTCGGGGGCGCGCGCCGGCAGAATTCTCAATATTCTGTAAAGACGCTTCAAGCAACGACCAGCCAAAAATAAACGCCGAGCGCAGCTCCCCTTTTGCCTCAAGCGCTCGAACATCATCAAGCCGCTTGCGAATCTCCGCTATCGGAGATGCTGTTATTGTCAGCGATTTGGTGGGGTCATCCCCTGCGTATGCAACAACAAATTGCCAGTCCGGATGGCCTTCGAAAAGCCTCCGGATCTCTTTCAATTTCAGCTCAGTCACCGGGGTTCGTCGTTGGCGCACTTCAATGGCAACATTGAGTCCTTGCTTTCGCGCGACAGCGTCGGGCGCATAGGTTCCGAGAAACGGAGGCAGATGTCTCGTGTCCGGTTGAATCTCAAACGTGAAGCCTTCGGCGAGATACCGGGCCTTCAAGCCTGCAAGGAGCTGGGTTTCGCTGTCCATCGACTGGGATTGAGCAGTTGAAGTCACTAGAGCCTCCTCCAGCTCAGATCGTTATCGATGCGGATATATACAACAGGTGCCTGTTCTTCTGAAGCGTAGATCGCGTCAAGTGCAGCGGAGAGCTGCTCTGACGGCTCGGCGAAAGACCAGTCGATGTCGGGTTCAAACTTTTGCGCAACAACCCTCTCAATCGATTTGTCGTCAACATACGTGGCGCCAATCATAGCGTCGAGAATTGGTTTGACGATGTTATCGACATCGCCGTCCATGGGGCAGTTGGAAAATAATAGATCGTCACTGCCAATGGCGCATCCTCAAGCCATACCAGCTCGACGAGCTCTTCCGCCCGTTGTCGCGCAGCATTGCGAACGATCTCCTTCCATCGGTCTTTCGATGGGCCTCGGGCCTGAAGCGACAGGGGAATCTCGGTAAGATGAAACTCCAACGGGAACATAAGAGGCTCGATCTCAGGCACTCTTCACCTTCGGCTGAACTGAGGGGAGCGGCGAGAGTGCCACTCCAAGCGAGTTCGTCAGTGCCATTCTGGCTTTTCCATTATAACGCTGCCCAGCCGTTGCAACAGACGTGTCCAGCCAATTTCAACCGTTGGTTACTGCGATGGAAGCTTGATCCCCGCTGTCGCGTGGGATGACGGCGTGATGGGTATGTGTCGGCCATATAGGGCTGTCCTCCTCTGCGGAGGCAGAGGATCTCGGGCAGGATGGGACAGGCGACGGATATCGGGTGTCGGACCGTCGTCCTATAGCGGCCATGGTCTTCAACAAAACGGCCTCATCACCCCTCCCGCCGATACCGCTTTCCACTGATGACAGGACCGTGGCGCGTGCGTGGTAGGGGTCGTTCATGCCGGTAATCCGGTTTGAAATCAGGGGGATGAGGCGATGGGAGAGGTGACGGCAGCGGGCGAGCGCTTCGGCAAGCTAGAGGACAGGGACGTGCGGATCGTCCATCTGCCGCCGATGACGGTGGCGGCCGCCTATGCCTCGGGCGAGGGCTGCGAGGGCAAGGCGCTCGACATGATCACGCGGTTCGTCGCCGACAGCGGCCTGCTGGCGATCAAGCCCGACGCGCGCAGCTTCGGCTTCGACTGTTCGAAGGGCGAGGCCAAGGTCGGCGAGCCATCGCGCGTCTATGAGGTGTGGGTGTCCGTGCCCGAGGAGATGACAGTGCCGGCGCCGCTGGTCCGGCGGAGGTTCGACGGCGGGCTCTATGCCGCGCACGTGCTGCGGTCGTGGGACTTCCAGGACTGGAGCCTGCTCAAGGAGTGGGTCGACGCCAGCGACCGATACGCCAACGACTGGGACGCGCCGCGCTGGGTGTCGCCGGAAACGGCGGCCGGGCAGGGGTTCGAGGAGACGCTGAACTTCTACACCTTCGTCCGCAAGGGCGGCCGGATGGACGACTTGCAGCTCGACCTGTTGTTCCCGATCCGGGAGAAGGGCGCCGCCTAACCGGCCTCGCCGCACCGCTTGAGGATGTCGTCGACGACGGAGGCGAGCGGCGCGGTGGCGTCGATGATGGTGGCGTTCGGCGGAAGATCCTCGCTCGTGGCGTGGAGCCGCAGGATCAAGTCCCATTCCTCCGGCGTTCCGCCGAACTCGTCGGCGGGCCGGCCGGCAAGGCGCGCCCTCAGGGTGTCCGCATCGACATCGAGGACGAAGACGCCGTCGAAGAGGCCGATGAACCGACTGACGTTCCGCGAGCCGCCGCAGAAGAAGGTGACCGGGCGGCTCCTGTCGGCCACCAGCGCCGCGACCTTGTCGACGCGCCAGAGGTGGTGCGCGTGGCGGAAGGCGGCATCTGCGTCATTCCCTCCGTCGAGCGGTTCGCCAGTGTTGGGGTCGTCCCGATAGGCCAGCTCGCGGTCGCCGTGGACGACATGGTAGCCGCGCCGCGCCAGCTCGGTGGCGACCGAGGTCTTGCCCGCCCCGGAAACGCCTTCGATCAGATAGTTCCTGACGCCCATCGCTCGCTCCGCAAGGCTCGCCCTTAGGTCATCGCATCCGTCGCGCAGCAAGAGGCCGCCGAGGGTCTTTCACGCCGCCGTCTTTCCTCATCCCGCCTCGTAGTCCGCCAGCAGCAGGGGCAGCATGGCCACCTGATGGGCGAAGGGGGTGCCGTCCTCGATGTTCCAGGCGCCGCTCAGGGCGGTGTGGGCGACGGCCCAGGCGAGGAGGTGGCGGCGGGGCAGGCCGGTGCGCCCAGCGAGCGCCGTGGCGTGGCGGGCGACGCGGGCCGCGTCGAGCACCAGCGCGTCGGCCTGCTCGGGGTTCTGGAAGCTGTTGGCATAGTCGTAGGCCGGGTCGCCGATCAGGCCCTTGGGGTCGATTGCCACCCAGCCGTCGCCCGAGCGCAGGATGTTGTCGTGGTGGATGTCGCCGTGCAGCGGCTGGGCCGGTGCATCGGCGTCGAGAAGGTCTTGCGCGATGGCGGTGGCCCGCGCGGCGAGCGGGCGCGCCTTCTCCGGCCAGGCGTCGGGGCCGAGCCGGAACAGCGAGGCGAAGCGTCGGCGGAGCGGCGTCAGCTCGGGCGGCGGCGCGTCGCGCCGGGCATGCAGCCGTTCGACCGCCTCGGCGAGGAGGAGGGTGGCGGCATCGTCGCGGCCGGCGCGGGCGACGTCGCCCAGCGTCTCGCCGGGCAGCCACTCCATCAGCACCGCGTCCGGCGCAAGGCCGAACACCCTCGCCGCGCCATGCCCGCCATACCACGCCAGCATCGCGCCCCCCTGCGCCTCGTCGTCGCCGGCCCCCGGCTTCAAGAGCTTCAGCGCTGCCGGCCCGTGGTCGGCGTGATCGACCCGGTAAAGGACGCTGGTGGCCGTCTCGGTGACGAAGGCCGGTGAGGCAAGTGCCCAGTGGGCGACGGCGGCGGAGAGGGCGGGGGAGAGCGTCATGGGTGTCCTTGCGAAGGGGGAAGGGTGCGGCGCAGCTTCTACGAGCCTCTCGGCGAAAGCTCAGTTCCGATTGAGCCCCATCTCGCGGCTCTTGAGCTTCTCCTTCCAAACTTGCTCAGCAGCGATGATCTCTACCTGCGAGGCAGCCGACCCGCTGACCTCAAGGATGCTGACCTCATAATCGCCCGGCTCGGCACTCTTCAGGCCGATGTTGCCGCCATGACCGTCCTCGGAATAGGCCTTCCACCGGCCGAGGAAGCCATCCGCTCCCGTCGCCGATCCAACATATTGCTCCCTCGTTTTGACCGAGACGAGCAGGTAGACCCCGCGGGCCGCTTGGAGAGCCGATGTCCACGTGCGCGGCAGCCCTTCCAGTTCGGATACATTTGACCTGAAGTGCGCATAGCCGGGAAATGGATCTTCGTGAAACGCCTGCGTCAGCTCGACGATCGCCTTGTCCTGGGCGTCCGGCCGTTGAATCCAGGAGCGGGCACCGCTTCCCCACTCGATCCAGAGGCGGCCGATATACTCACTCAGGTGGGCCGTCATCTGCGTTCTGTAGCGGTCCAGCACGTCTTGGGTTCGATCGGCAACGGGTACGCCATAAAGAGGATCGATCCATCTCGGATCGACCGTTCCGACGCGCTCGGCCGCGTAAATGCCGGCGAACAGCGTGCCGCCGGTAGGCGGTGCGACAAAGCTCGCCCAGAGTGGAGCCATCAGCTTGGAGCGATTGCCGACGGTCTGAACGCTTTGATAGTCGGCGAACAGGTCTGGCTGATCGTGTCGACGGTCTCGCCACAGATGATAGGGCGAGCGACCGGCCGGCGATCTGGTCTGGTGCCGTAGCAGCCGAACACTCTCAGGCGCGAGGCCCGCTTTTCTAAGGAGATCCGTGAAGCTGAGCAACATGGCTTACATCCATCTGCCTTGTGACGACCGGCTCGCAATGAGTTCCGAATATACCCCCGCGGCAGCGGCGGAGACACCCGCTTTACCCTTGTGTCGCTCCAGCAATCGGCAACGTGCCCAACAAGCGTCTATGGTGTCGCGGACGTTGACATCAGGCGTCCTCGTCCTCGTCGTCGATGCTGTAGGCGGGGCGGCTGGCTAGCTCGGCTACCGTCAGGCCACGCGCGATGGAGCGCGCGGCGGGCACGGCCTTCAGCGGAACGAGCATCAGTTCGAGGCCGAGGGCGTGGGCGAGGGTGACGAGGCTGGACGCCCTGAGGTCGACGGCGTTCGCTTCGATCTTGGATATGTGCGATTGCGGCACGCCGGACAGCCGCGCCAACTCCCGCTGGCTGAGCCCCTTGGCTTCCCGGGCCTGTTTGAGCTCGGCGATGATCCGCTCGGTCTCGTAGGTCAAGGTGCGATCTGCCTTTGCATATCAAAGTGCTAAGATTGATATGCAAAGACATATCAGAAAGCCCGCGTACCTCAAGTTTGTTCCGCGTCCGCACGCCACCCGCCCACGTTGCGCGCTTGAGCTTTCCGCCTACCTCCGCGCGGGCGCGTTCGCTGGGTGGCGCTCCTTTCCCAGGGCTTCCACGAGATAGTCGATGAACACCCTGGCCTTGGCCGACAGGTGGCGTCGGCTGAGGTAGACGGCGTAGAGGCCGAAGGTGCCGAGCGACCAGTCGGGCAGCACCTGGACGAGGCGGCCGGCGGCGATGTCGTCCTCGACGATGAAGCCCGGCTGGACGATGACGCCGCCGCCCTCGACGGCGAGGCGGCGCAGCAGGTCGCCGTTGGTGGCGTGGACGTTGGAGCGGACGCGCACGGCGGCGGTGTCGCCGGCGGCGGTGCGGAAGGTCCAGGTGTCGCCGCTGGAGAGGTAGGAATAGCTCAGCGTTTCGTGGGCCGACAGGTCGCTCGGGTGGGTGGGGTGGCCGTGCGCGGCGAGATAGGCGGGCGAGGCGCAGGTGACGATGGGGATGGGCGCGATGCGCCGGGCGATCAGGTTGGGGCTCGGCGCCTGGGCGATGCGGATCGCCACATCGACGCCATCGTGGGCGAGGTCGACGACGCGGTCGCTGAGGTCGATGTCGAGCCGGAGGTCGGGAAAGCGGCGGCGAAACTCCGGCAGCAGCGCGCCGAGCACCGAAATGCCGAAGGAGAGCGGCGCGCTGACGCGCAGGAGGCCGACCGGGTTCGCCGCCTCGCGGCCGACCACCGCTTCCGCCTCGACGAGGTCGGCGAGGATCTGCTCGGCCCGCTCCAGGAACTGCGACCCCGCCTCGGTGAGCGACAGGCGCCGCGTGGTCCGGTGAACCAGACGCGCGCCGAGGTGCGTCTCCAGCGCCGCGATCTGCCGCGACACCGCCGCCGTCGACGTGCCCAGCTTGTCGGCGGCCGCGACGAAGCTGCCGGCGGTTGCCAGCGCCACGAAAGCCTCCATGCCCCTGATGATGTCCATGGCTATCCAATCTTTGCGTTTCTCGTAACAATATCTTTCATTCTGGCCGATTTTTCAATCATTCGGCATGGGCTAGGTATCAATCAACGCCGCCACGGCGACGCGGACATCAAACCCAACAGGAGATCATCATGAACGTATCCGTCATCGGCACCGGCAACATGGGTCGCGGCTTTGCCGCCCGTCTGGTCAAGGCCGGCCACGCCGTCACCCTCTACGGACGCGACGCCGCCAAGGCGGGCGAGGTGGCGCAGGCCGTCGGCGCCAAGGCGGCGAGCGCCGCCGAGGCGGCCAAGGCCGACGTCATCGTGCTGGCCATGCCCTTTGATGCCGCAGTCGGCGCGCTGAAGGCGCTGGGCGACATCACGGGCCGCGTGGTGATCGACATCACCAACCCGCTGACGGCCGACTACATGGGCCTGACCATCGGCCACACCACCTCGGCCGCCGAGGAAATCGCCAAGGCCGTGCCGGGCATTTCGCTGGTGAAGGGCTTCAACACCGTGTTCGCCCAGGTGCTGGCGGGCAATGGCAAGGCGGCGGGCGGTCACGACGTGCCGGCCTTCCTCGCCTCCGACAGCGCCGAGGCCAAGGCCGTGGCGGCCGATCTGGCTCGGTCGATGGGCTTCGGCGTGGTCGACGTCGGCGGCCTCAGGAACGCCCGCTATCTCGAGGCGCTGGCCGGTCTCAACATCTATCTCGGCTATGGCGCCGGGCTTGGGACCTCCGTCACGCCGATCTGGCTGCCGGTCGCCGGGTGAAACTCACTCTCCTCTCTGTCTCATCTCACGCACACGCTTCAGGACGTTTCATCATGACCAGGCTCATCGCCATCGCCGTTTCCACTCTCGCCATCGCCGCCGGTGCCTCGGCCGCCGTTGCCGCCGAAGCCGCCAAGCCGGTGCCGGCGCTTGTGGAGGAACTCTCCCGCTACCAGCAGGACGAGGCCACCGTCGCCAAGAACCTCGACACCTTCGACACGCTGGATTTCGACGTCTATACCCACCAGAAGTGGGACCGCCTCGGCGAGAGCCACGCCAAGGACATCCTGGTGCACTATCCGGACGGCACGACCACCAAGGGCCTGCACGACCACATCGAGGCGCTGAAGCCGATGTTCGTCTTCGCGCCCGACACGCGGATCGAGCAGCACCCGGTGAAGTTCGGCAAGGGCGAGTGGACCGGCGTGGTCGGCGTGATGGAAGGCACCTTCACCGAGCCGATGCCCATCGGCGGCGGCAAGACCATTCCGCCCACCGGCAAGTCGTTCAAGCTGTCCATGGCGACGATCGGCCACTGGACCAAGGCCGGCGTGATGGACGAGGAATACCTGTTCTGGGACAACCAGGACTTCATGAAGCAGATCGGCCTCGGACAGTGATCGAGGCACGGCGCTGAAGCAGGGCGGGGCGAGCGATCGCCCCGCTTTTGTGCGTCGGGGGGGCGGGGTGGCGCGCCTTGGCAACCGCCCCCATTCCCCCATTTTCATCCCTGACGGTACCGGATCGCGTTGGCGACACCATCTGTGTGAGGGAGTGCGGCGCCCGGTAATGGGCGTTGGCCGCCCTCAACACGCATGGAGGCGACGATGAAGGTTCTGATGGTTTTGACCTCGCACGACCAACTCGGCGACACCGGTCACAAGACCGGCTTCTGGCTGGAGGAGCTGGCCGCCCCCTATTATGCCTTCAAGGAGGCGGGCGCCGAGATCACGTTGGCCTCGCCCAAGGGTGGCCAGCCGCCGCTCGACCCGCGCAGCAGCGAGCCTGACTCGCAGACCGACACGACGCGGCGCTTCGAAGCCGATGCCGAGGCGAAGGCCGCGCTGGCGAACACCGTGCCGCTCCGCGACGTGACGGAGGCCGATTTCGACACCGTCTTCTATCCCGGCGGGCATGGTCCGCTCTGGGATCTCTCCGAGGACAGGACGTCGATCGCGCTGATCGAGAGCTTCCTTGCCGCCCGCAAGCCGGTGGGGCTGGTCTGCCACGCGCCGGGCGCCCTCCGTCGCGCCAAGACCGCCGCCGGCCGTCCGCTGGTCGAGGGCAGGAAGGTGACCGGCTTTTCCAACACCGAGGAGGCGGCAGTCGGCCTCACCGACGTGGTGCCCTTCCTGGTGGAGGATGAGCTGAAGTCGCTGGGCGGGCTCTATTCGAAGGGCCGTGACTGGGGCTCCTACGCCGTGCGGGACGATCTGCTCGTCACCGGGCAGAACCCGCAGTCGTCGGCGGAAACCGCGCGCCTGTTGATGGAGACGCTGAAGTAGGGCGCGGGGGGGCGGGGCTGCGGGGTGGGGGCCGTTTTGTCGCGCCTTCCCGAGGGCCGCAGGATGACGCGCCCGCTCACATCGAACCTTCTCGACGCTGCCGGATGACACTCCCGCTCCTATCACTCACCCGTCATCCTGGCGCAGGCCAGGACCTCGGGCAGGGTGGGTGTGCGGGTGCTATCGGGCGCCCCGCGGTTCGGGGAGAATGATAGGGGCCGATGCGATTTCTCGTCCTGAGGTCCTGGCCTTCGCCAGGATGACAGGAAATTGATATAAACCAATAGCTTGCGTCGCGTTTCCTGTGTGCCTTCCGGCTCGAAAGCGAGGCTCCCGCTTCTATCATGCTGTCATCCTTGCGAAAGCGAGGACCTCAGGCAGGATGGGGACGGGGCCGATATCGGGCACCCTTCGGTTCATGGAGATTGATAGGGGCCGGGGAGAGTTCTCGTCCTGAGGTCCTCGCTTTCGTAAGGATGACAGAAAATTGATATAAACCAACGGCTTGCGTCACGTTTCCGGTGTGCCTTCCGGCTCGAAAGCAAGGCTCCCGCTTCTATCATGCTGTCATCCTTGCGAAAGCGAGGACCTCGGGCAGGATGGGGACGGGGCCGATATNAACCAATAGCTTGCGTCGCGTTTCCTGTGTGCCTTCCGGCTCGAAAGCGAGGCTCCCGCTTCTATCATGCTGTCATCCTTGCGAAAGCGAGGACCTCGGGCAGGATGGGGACGGGGCCGATATCGGGCACCCTTCGGTTCATGGAGATTGATAGGGGCCGGGGAGAGTTCTCGTCCTGAGGTCCTCGCTTTCGCAAGGATGACAGGAAATTGATATAAACCAATAGCTTGCGTCGTGTTTCCTGTGTGCCTTCCGGCTCGAAAGCGAGGCTCCCGCTTCTATCATGCTGTCATCCTTGCGAAAGCGAGGACCTCAGGCAGGATGGGGTGATCGGGTGGTATCGGGCACCCTTCGGTTCATGGAGATTGATAGGGGCCGGGGAGATTTCTCGTCCTGAGGTCCTCGCTTTCGCAAGGATGACAGTTAAGTGATATAAAACAGATACATAACCGGCGCGCTCGTTTGCCTCCGCCGCCCACCGCCTGTCACTCCGTCGTGTCGTGGTTGGGGGCGTGCTTTGATGGCGCTCGCCCCATCACCCCTCCGGCGTCTTTCTCTCATCGAGCGTCAGTTGCAGGAAGGCGAGGTTGCGCCAGTGGCCGAACTTCATGCCCACTTGCGGGAGCAGGCCGACTTCGACGAAGCCGAGCGTCTTGTGCAGGGCGAGCGAGGCGGGGTTGGCGGCGTCGATGGCGGCGATCATCACGTGTTTGCCGAGCGCCCGGGCGCGGGCGATCAGCGCTGCCATCAACGCCTTGCCAACGCCTCGGCCGCGCGCGTCGTGGCGGATGTAGATCGAGTGTTCCACCGTGTGGCTGTCGCCGTCGAAGGGGCGCCAGTCGATGAAGGCGGCGTAGCCGAGCACGGCGCCGGCCGCGTCCGCCGCCACCAGCACGGGGTAGCCCTGCCGCTGCACGCCGGCGAGCCAGGCGGCGCGGTTGGCGACGTCGACCGGCGTGTCGATCCAGATGGCGGTGGTGTGGAGGACGGCGTGATTGTAGATGGCGGCGATGCCCTCGGCGTCGGCCGCCACGGCGTCGCGGATGTCGAATGAAGTGCTCATCCGGCAAGGTTAGGCCGCGCCGGGCGGCGGAGGCAACCGGGTGGCGCCTCCGCCTGTTATCCGCCCCTCACGCCGCCGCGAACTTGGCGACGAAGGTTTCCACCACGGTTTTCAGGCCCTTGGCCTTGCTGGACAGGCCGGTGGAGAGGTTCATCAGCTGGGTGGAGGCGGCGCCGGTCATTTCGGCGGCCTGACCGACGCCGTTGATGTTCTTGGTGACCTCGGTGGTGCCGACGGCGGCTTGCTGGCAGTTGCTGGCGATTTCGGATGTGGCGGCGCCCTGTTCTTCCACCGCGCCGGCGATGGCGGAGGCGACCTCCTTGATGTTGGTGATGGTCTTGACGATGGAGGTGATGGAATGGACCGTGTTGCCGGTCGATTCCTGGATCTCCGCCACCTTGGCCTGGATGTCGCCGGTGGCCTTGGCGGTCTGGTCGGCCAGTTGCTTGACTTCCGATGCGACGACGGCGAAGCCCTTGCCGGCCTCGCCCGCCCGCGCCGCCTCGATGGTGGCGTTCAGCGCCAGAAGGTTGGTCTGCTCGGCGATGCCGCGGATGATGTTGACCACGTCGCCGATGGCGGCGGCCGAGGCGGCGAGGGTGGCGATGCGGGCGTTGGAGGCCTGGGCCTCGCCATAGGCCAGCTCGGCCACCTCGGCGGAATGGTCGACCTGGGCGCTGATCTCGTGGACGGAGGCGGCCATCTCCTCCGACGAGGCGGCGACGGTCTGCACGTTGCTGGCCGCCTGTTCGGCCGCCGCCGCCACCGACTGGGCCTGGCGGGCGGTCTCCTCGGCGGTGGCGGACAGGCTGCGGGCGCTGTCGGCGATCTCCTCGGAGGATTCGGCGAAGTTGGCGGCGAGGTCGCGCATGTCGGTCACGAAGCGGTCGGCCAGCGTTTGGCGGCGGCTCAGTTGCTCGCGCTCGGCGCGCTCGCGGGTCTCGCGCTCGACACGGGTCGCCTCCTCGGCGATCAGGCTCTGCCGGCACTGCTCCAGCACGCCGCCGAGCACGCCGAAATCGTCGCGCCGGCTGGCGATGGTCACCACCATGTTCTTCTCGCCGCGCCCCAGCGCCAGCACGTAGGCGATGGCGACGCCGAGCGGCCGCGTCACCGACAGGGCGCTGACGGCGGCGATGACGATGGCGAGCAGGATGGCGGCGGCGCTGATGGCGATCTCGATGGCGATGCCGTTCTGGGCATCGGCGGCGCTGTTGCCGCCCATCTCAACGCCGCGCTTGCCGTAGATCTCGGACAGCTCGGTGCCGAGCTGATCGATGACGGGGTAGGTGGCGGCCAGCTGGCTGCGCAGGTCGGAGTTGGTGGCGGCCTTGTCGCCGCTCTGGATCTGGCCGGCCAGCGTCATGACGCCGGCATGGTAGGTCTTCAGCGTGTCCCGCATCTCGGTGGCCTTGCCCTTGCGGCCGGGGTCGCGCGTGGTCTGGGTGACGCTGTCGAGCTTGGCTTCGGCGGCCGAGAAGGCCTCGTCCATCCTGGCGAACAGCTCGGCCTGCCGGGTCGGCTGGCCCGCCGCCTCGTAGAAGCCGGCGCGGCCCTTGGCGATGAACTTGAGCGCGCGTTCGAGCTCGACGTTCTGGGTGAACACGCGGACGGTTTCGCTGGTGTTGTAGGCGGCGGCGGAGAGGTAGAAATAGCCCACCACGCTGATGGCGATCAGCATCAGCGTGACAAGGGCAAAGCCGGCATAGAGCCGGTGGGCGATCTTCAGGCGGTCCATGGCGGCACCCTTCCGGTGGAAGTTCCGCGAACAAGGCGCGACGGAAAGCGCCGGGCGGGCAGCCAGCTCTGATCGCCGAGCATCCGGTGCGCGTGGGCCTGAAGCCCGCTCCGGTTGTCGCGTTCGTCGCTCTCTGCCGCACCCGGCGTGTTGTGGTCGCGGTTGTCCGATATTCAGTAGAGGATGGAATGAGGGTGGTTAATTATGTTTATATCGCCATCGATCGCCGGTAAAAGTGGATGTGCATCTGAAGTTTAACTTATGCAGCGTCGAAGTGACGGTGAAAATGTCACATTTCAACATCAATGAAAATAGTTTCAACTTTAAAACGCTTCATCTGGCTGTCTCGGATGGAATCATGACGATGTCGAGCGAGGTCCTGGCTTGCTCTTCTGCTTTAACTGCTTGGTGGCCAGGGCGGACACTGGCGGGAAAAGCCGTCGATTTCCAAATGGATGCCTATTGGACACGGCTCAACTTGCGGTCACTTTCCGGCGCCATCGGCAATTGCACGGGCACCGGCGCCGTTCGGCCGGCCGGCGCGGCTCATGCTTTGGTATGAGTATGGATACCGGGCGGCGGCTATGCAGCGCCTGACGGCGTGCCGGCCGGGAGCCCGCCTCACGCCAGCGAGGATTCGGCGGCCTCGACGGTCTGCGCGATCAGCGTGGCGATGGTCATCGGCCCGACGCCGCCGGGCACGGGCGTGTAGGCGGAAAACCGCTCGGTCCCGCCCGTGAGGTCGATGTCGCCGACGCCGCCCGGGTGATAGCCGGCGTCGACGACCACGGCGCCGGACCTGATCCAGTCGCCCTTGATGAACCGCGGCTTGCCCACCGCCGCCACCACGATGTCGGCCAGCCCGATCAGCTCGGGCAGCCCGCGGGTTCGGGAGTGGCAGATGGTGACGGTGGCATGGGCGTTGAGCAGCATCATGGCCACCGGCTTGCCGAGAATGGGGCTTCGCCCGACCACCACGGCGTGCCGGCCCTCGACGTCCACGCCGTGGTGCCGCAGCAGTCGCATGATGCCGGCCGGTGTGGCCGAGCCATAGGCCGGCTCGTTCATCGACATGGCGCCGAAGCCCAGCGCGGTGACGCCGTCCACATCCTTCCGCAAGGCGATGCGGTCGAAGCAGGCGCGTTCGTCGATCTGGGCAGGCACGGGGTGTTGCAGCAGGATGCCGTGAACCCGTGGATCGGCGTTGAGCCGGTCGATCTCGGCCAGCAGTTCGCCGGTGGTGGTCGCCTCGGG
Source organism: Pleomorphomonas sp. T1.2MG-36 (assembly GCF_950100655.1). Classification (NCBI taxonomy): domain Bacteria; kingdom Pseudomonadati; phylum Pseudomonadota; class Alphaproteobacteria; order Hyphomicrobiales; family Pleomorphomonadaceae; genus Pleomorphomonas; species Pleomorphomonas sp. T1.2MG-36. The sequence continues at coordinate 45,113 of NZ_CATNLY010000002.1, read as the reverse complement.
CAGCATCACGCGCAGCGAGGCCATGCCGGCCCGCTCGCAGGCGTTGCCCTTCATCTTCACAAAGGTCGCGGAGGCGGGGTCGCTGCCGACCAGGATGGTCGCCAGTATGGGCTTCACCCCGCCGGTTTTGCGGGTGATGGCGCCGACCCTTGCGGCCAGCTCCGCTTCGATGGTCCGGGCGAGGGATTTTCCGTCGAGAACAAGGGCGGTCATGGTCACATCCCTCCGGCAGGCGCCAAGGCGACGGGTGGCAGGGTGGCAGTATCGGAAAGGACGCGGGACGGGCGCGGGTTCGATCTCAAGCGCATGGGGTGATCCTGAATCGGACGATCCGGGACACCCAGGCGGACGATGCTCCAGCAGGCGCTCCCTGATGGTCAACTCCATCCGACGCCGGTTGCGCACCCCTGATTTAGCACGCCATGCGGGCTGCAACAAGGACGCGGGGCGCCAGTTGCTCTCTCATGCGCGTTCCGCCTGCGTCAGGTCCGCCCGACAGGTCGAACCCCGGCGGATATCAGGGCAGGTTGTCGCGCAGGTAGATCTCGATGCGGACGGTTTCCTGGCTGGCGCTGAGCGGCGTGCCGTCGATCAGCGAGCGCAGCACGCGGATGGCGCTGCGGATCTCGTGGCCGGCGTCCTGGTTGATGACGGCGTGGAAGAGGCCGTTTTGCAGGGCGGCGCGCGTCACGTCGTAGAGCTCGTGCGCCACGACGACGGGGCGGGCCTGAGGCGGCAGTTCGGCCAGCACGTCGAGAATGCCCTGGTGGCCGCCGCCGATGTTGTAGAGGCCGACGATGTCGCCCTCGCGTTTCAGGCAGTCGCGCAGCGCCTCGCGCGTCGCCTCGCGCTCGTCGCGGCCTTCCAACGTGACCGACGACTGAAGGTGCGGGAACTCGGCGCTGATCACTTGGTCGAAGCCCATGCGGCGCTCGACGTGGTCGCGCACCAGCATGGAGCCGGCGACGACGACGATCTTGCCCTCGCGGCCACCGAGGAACTGGCCCAGCAGGCTGGCGGCGGTGCGGCCGGCGGCGACGTTGTCGATGCCGACATAGCGGTGGCGGGGGAAGCGCGGGGCGTCCGACACCAGGGTGACCACCGGCACGCCGGCGGCGTTGAGGCGGCAGAGCTCGGCCCGGACGGCGGCGGATTCGGTGGCGACCAGCGCCACGCCGGCCACGGCGGCGGTATCGATGCGGCGCAGCGCCTCGGTCAGCGCATCGCCGTCGAAGGCGGGCACGGTGCGAACCTCGATGTCGACGCGCCTGCCGGCGAGCCGCTTGCGCGCCTCGCGCGCCTCGGCCTCCAGGTGGCGCATGAAATCGCTGGGGCCATCGGGGATCAGGAACACCAGCCGGTCGATGCGCTTGCGGGCCAGCGCCGCCGCCGAGGCGTCGCGCACGAAGCCCAACTGGTCGACGGCCGCCTTCACCCGCTCGGCCGTGGCGGCGCGCACGCCGGGCCGGTCGTTCAGCACGCGGTCCACGGTCGCGAGACCGACGCCGGCAGCTTTGGCAACGTCGTGGACGGTGGGACGCATGACGGCTCCTGGAAACGTAAACTCACCTCAGGCGGCCGGTTGGCCGTTCCGAACGAATCCCATACTTTTCAAAGGCTTCTAAACTAGAATACAATCATCCACATTATGTCCGCTCGCTGTCAACATCGGGCAAGACCATACTGATCATGTCGAGAAACGGGTTCCGGCAGCGGTGCCGCCGGAACGCAAATTCAACAACGGAATGCACAGATCTGCGGCGAGAGCCGGCTTGGCTCTTGGAGCACGATATCGGCGGCTCGCTCCATCCTGCCCGAGGTCCTCGCCTGCGCAAGGATGACAGTTTGATAGAAAGGGGAAACAGCTGGAGTGCGCGCCATACAGCTTGATGCCGCATCAGCGGCAGGAGTTGCAGGTGGCAGTGCGATGAAAGGGGCTCCACCTAACCGATTGTCATTCCTATATATAATGCTGTCATCCTTGCGAAGGCGAGGACCTCGGGCAGAATGAAACAATCGGCCGATATCGGGTTCCCCAAACCAAGGCAGCCTGACGCATCCCTGCGTTCCACTGTCCTGAGGGGGCTTCATCGCAGATGTATGCATACCGTAGCCCATTCAAGGCGAGACGCTGAGCCTGATCTGAAACTCGCTGGGGCAGGTAGATATCCCCACCCCAGTAGAGTTTCGGGCAGGCTCACTCGTGGACGTACATGTCCCAGCCCAGATACTTCGTGGCCGCTTCGGTCACGGCGGCGGCCGAGTTCGAGAAGTTCGTCGCCACGTGGTGCTCGAAGGCGTTCTCACAGATGTAGCGCAGCAGCTTCTGCAGGTTGGGGATGTTCACCACGCCGGCGCCGCCGAAGGTGTTCAGCGGATCGTCGGTGAACGAGCCCTGGCCGGTGTAGCCCTTGATCTTGCCGGTGAAGTCGTCGGTGGAGAGGCGCAGGTAGGTCATGGCGCCGGCCTTCACCTTGCCGTCCAGCGTGCCATAGGTGTTCTCGGCGCCCACGGTGCCAGCGATGATCTGCTGGTAGTCCATCTTCACGCCTTCGTTGAAGAAGTGCTTGGGCAGGTTCGAGCAGTGGAAGCAGACGGCCTTGTTGGGGTCGCCACCGTAGTTGTTGTTCCAGTCGAGGAGAGCCGACGGCGTCTCGCTGGCAAGGCCCAGGGCGTACATGGAGAGCGAACCCAGCGTGTCGACCTCGCAGGCCGACGGCAGGAGCTTCTGGCTCATCATGCTCATGACGGTGCAGGGCACGATGCCGAAGAACTCTTCCATGCTCGTCCAGCACTGCACCGAGGTGATGGTCAGGCGGTTGGTCTCGACCCAGTTATCCAGCACGGCGCCGAGCTTGGCCATCTTGATGAGGGCTTCCTTGGGCGTGTGGCCGGTGGGCACGTAGGCCTTGATCTCGGCGATCTTCTGCTCGACGGCGGCGTCGGTGTCCTTGAGCTTGCCGATGCGGCCGAGCACTTCGGAGAGGTCGAGCGTGTCGACGGTGATGCCCGAACGCTCGAGCAGCTTTTCCGAGTAGCGCACGGTGTTGAAGGCGGCCGGGCGGGCGCCGACGGCGCCGACGCGCAGGTTCTTGAAGCCGCGCACGATGCGGCAGACGCCGGCGAACCACTTGAGGTCGGCCTCGAACTCGGGCGAGTCCGGCGCCTCGGTGTGCAGCGTCGTCAGCGAGTACTTGATGCCATACTGCTGCAGGTTGTTGCAGATCGACATCTTGCCGCAGAAGCTGTCGCGGCGGTGGGTGATGGCCATCTTGCCGGTGTCGTCGGGCGTCGCCTGGATCAGCACGGGCACGTTGAGGTTGGCAAGGCGCACCGCGTCGGCAAGGCCGCGCTCTTCGCCGAAGTTCGGCAGGGTGATGATGATGCCGTCGATCTCGGCGGCGTGCTTCTGGAACAGGGCGGCGCAGATCTCCGCTTCCTTGTAGGTCTCCACCGCGCCGTGGGCCGTCTCCTCCGGCGTTACGACGATCGCCTTATAGCCCTGCTTCTCAAGGGCGGCGATCATCTCCAGCCGGCCGCTGGCGGCGAGATGGCTGGGGAAGAATCCACGGTTACCGACGATCACGCCGAAGGTCATTTGCTTGGCCATCAGGTCTTTCCTCCGCTGTCGCTTGAATGGTCTGAGGTACGCTACCGAACAGGAAAAGGGGAGTTATTCGGTAGAGAATTGAGGTGAATTGGGGGGATCCAAGCGAGATTTGATGAGCGTACATCAAGGGAGGGGGAGAGGCAAGGGTGGGGGAGGGCATCGCTTCATCATCTTGTTCCTACCGAAGGGGCGCTATCGGTGAGGAACGAGTGTGATGGTACTCGAGCGGTGGAGAAGATGTGAAGCGTGCCCTTCTGCGGTTCTCTTTAGGGTTGTATTGTGTGGTCTGGTTCGTGGAGTTTGTTTACGGTCCTTCCCATCGGATGCGGTGGGTGTGCATTCAGGAGATTGGCTGTAGCATGGGGAATGAGGATTTAGTGTTTGGCGATGATGAGCCAAAACGCAACCCGTGGCGGCAAGACCGTCTTGGATATGCGCCGTTTGCTAAACGGATTTTCAATGTAGTCATCCGAATGAAAGCACCCAATGGTTACGTAATTGGTTTGCATGGCCGATGGGGGAGCGGTAAGTCTACCGTTATTTACTTCATTGAGGCGTTTATTCGTAAGCACAACGAGGAGAATCCGGAGAAAAAGGTCGTGCATGTAGACTTTCGGCCGTGGAATGTTTCGGGTCACCAAAATCTCGTCGTCGCTTTTTTTAAAGTTCTCTCCGAAGAGCTTGGGCCCAAAGATGGTTGGCTCACTCGCAAGTGCAAACCGTTGCTCCGCTTTTTTGGGGGGGCGACCGACGGGCTGGTCGATTCAGCGGCGACCTTGGCTCTTGCTATTGATCCTAGTGGCGGTGCCGCAGCAGGTTTCGCAGGGAATCTAGCCAAGAAGTCTATAAATAGTTTAATAGCGCGGTTCCTAGCTGATCCGTCTCTTGAAGCCGCATATGCTAATTTTCGGGATCAACTCGCGAGAAGCGGCACTAAGTTCCTAATCACAATTGATGACATTGACCGGCTGCCTCCTGACGAAGTTCGGGAAATCATGCAACTGGTCAAAACGGTCGGTAAGCTTCCCAATGTAATCTATCTCTTGTCGTATGATCGTGAGATTGTTTGGAAGGCGCTTGATGGTGGTGAGGATGTAGATGGGCCTCGCTATGCCGAGAAGATTATCCAGCAAGAGCTTGAGCTTCCTCTACCCTCCAGAGGAGCCCTGTTCACTATGCTCGACGATGAGATCGAGTTCCTTACGAGAAACACAAGCGATAATGATCGCTGGTATTGGATCGTGCGTGAAGGCATTCACCGCTGGATCAATCATCCTCGGGACGTGCTCAGACTTTCCAATGCAGTAAAATTCGCATGGCCTGCGTTGGAGGGGGAGTTTGATCCACAGGACTTGCTGACTATTGAAGGAATTCGCCTTTTTGATCCTGTCGTTTTCGAATGGATACGAGCAAACCGAGACTTTTTGTTCGACGAGGGTCGCTTTCTCGTGGGGCGTGATGATGAACGCAAAGCTGTCATCGAGGCTCTACGCAAGAGGTTACCGGAGGGCAGTGCCAGCTCTCTGATGGCTCTGCTTGGTGTCTTGTTTCCGCAGAAAACCGGGTGGTTCGCCGATAGTTTTCTCGGTGAGGGGCCAGTTGAAGCACATAACCGCCGAGGGTTGGCGAACAAAAAGTCTTTTGATAGCTATTTTCAGCTGCACATCAGCGACGAAGTCATATCCAACGTCACCATGTCTGAGCTGCTAAAGATGGATAGCTCGGATGACGTCTACCATCTTCTCCTACCTTATGTTGACCGATGGTCCCGCGAAGGTGCTCGTTTGATAGGAGAAGTTTTGTACGACATAAGACTTAGATTGGAAGGCAGAGATTCACCCCGCCCGGCGATGGCTCTTTTAGATGCTCTTTTCAGACTCACCGAAGAAATTATCGCTATTCCTCGGCCGGGGGCTAGGCAGCCAGAGGCAGGAAGGCAGCTTCACTTTCTTGTGGAAATTATACTGAAATCTTGGGGAAAGGAAATAGCCGGTGTGCGCTTAAAAGAGTTGTTTATGAAGAGTAGCGCTTCTGTATGTTCTATATTTTTCTTTCATATTGGCTTTGATATTGGTGTGTTTTCGAGTGGTAGAGGTGGTGGTGATATTGTTTCTTTGGACGAATTCAATGAGTTGGGAGTGATAACTCTGCAGAAATTGCGAGTGGACGCCCGCAATGGTGAGCTAGTCCGCGCCCAAGAGGTTTCTTCGGTCGTTCGCTCTTGGAGCCATTTGGCTGGATCCCGGGAGCCGAGGGAGTGGATATTGGAGAACATTGATAATGATGCTGATTTTGCGGCCAGGGTTGCAGCTAGTCTATTGTCTTACAGTACGAGTAGTGTTGGGACGGAGTATATTTTAAGCGAGATGCCTGATAGGGAGATATATGATTATGCTAGACTTCTTTCTGCTGTACGCAAGCACCTAAGTGGGGATGAGATCAGCACAGAACAGCGCACTTTACTTGATGTTTTGAGAAAAGGTCTCGAACGAATAGACGCCGGAATATCGCCAAACATACTTGATGATGAGTTGCCAGGGTAGAGTTTCAGCTCTTGGGGGCATTGTACCGATCGCTCATTCACAGCCCGGACTCCCCAAGTGAAACATGCAGCATGTCCTGCGCACCATCCACAACGCGCGCAATCTGAACGCCATCTGGCTTGACCCTATACAGGGCGAGCCAGCGTTCGCAGGTGAGGTGTCGTGCGCCTTCGCCGATGTCGGGGCGGGCGGGGCCGAGCAACGGGTTGTCGGCGCGCATGGCGATGCGGCGCTCTATGCGGTCGGTGATCGTGTCGGCGGTGTCCGCGCCCGACTTGTTGGCGATCCAGACCCAGAGGTCGACCATGTCGGCGCGCGCCATGGCGGAGTAGGTGACGGTTCCCATCCTACTTTTGGGCCATCAGGCGCTTGCGGCCCTCGGCCTTGACGGCCTCGGCATCGAGCGGGCGAAAGTCGCCGCTTTCGATGCCCTCCTGCCAGGCCTGCTGAAGAAAGCGCAGCCTCTCCCCCTCGGCCTGGTCGTGCTTTTCCATCAGCCGCAGGGCCTCTCGCACCACCTCGCTGGACGAGGCGTAGCGGCCGGACTCCACCTTGGTCTTGACGTAGCTCACCAGTTCCTCGGTCAGCGACACATTGAGGTTGCCCATGTCGAAGATCTCCTTCCCCTAGATGATGGCGCCGATAACAGGGAATGGCAATGTTTGTTATTCTCGCGGCGGTCCGCGTCCGTTGGGGAACGATTGCCCCGGCGGGCGCGTTTTCCCGTTGCCCATCGTCATACCTGCCGTCCAGCCCGCGCATCGCCTACCGATTGAATCTCTCCCCTCGGCGTCCCACGTTCTTTGCTTGACGTGTTCAGCATTTCGCGGCGCGCGCCGGACCGGCGTTCCATCGGCCCCCGCCGCCCCATTCCATTGCACAGGAGATCGTCTCTCATGGCCGAATCCATTGCCCACTACATCGCCCGCTTTCTTGGCGAGGCCGGGGTCAAGCGCATCTGGGGGGTGACGGGCGACAGCCTCAATGGGCTCAGCGACAGCCTGCACCGGCTGGGCGAGATCCGCTGGATGGGGACGCGGCATGAGGAGGCGGCGGCGTTCGCGGCGGGGGCCGAGGCGCACATTACCGGCGAGCTGGCGGTGTGCGCCGGCTCGTGCGGGCCGGGCAACCTGCACCTCATCAACGGCCTGTTCGACTGCCAGCGCAGCCATGTGCCGGTGCTGGCGATCGCCGCCCACATTCCCTCGTCGGAGATCGGCTCGGGCTATTTCCAGGAGACACACCCGCAGGAGCTGTTCCGCGAGTGCTCGGTCTATTGCGAGCTGGTGACCAACCCCGACCAGATGCCGCGCGTGCTGGAAATCGCCGTGCGCACCGCCATCGCCAAGCGCGGCGTCGCCGTGGTCGTGCTGCCGGGCGACGTGGCGCTGAAGCCGATGCCCGAGGGCGTCGACATCCGCTGGCGGGCGCCGGATCTCGGCCGCCTGGTGCCGTCGGCGGCGCAGGTGGATGCGCTGGCCGAGATGCTCAACGCCGGCTCGAAGGTGACGCTCTTGTGCGGCGCCGGCTGCGCCGAGGCGCATGACGAGGTGGTGGCGCTGGCCGCCCGGCTGAAGGCGCCCATCGTGCACGCCCTGCGCGGCAAGGAGTTCGTCGAATACGACAACCCCTATGATGTCGGCATGACCGGGCTGATCGGCTTTTCCTCCGGCTACCACGCCATGGGCGCGGCCGACACGCTGCTGATCCTCGGCTCGTCCTTCCCCTACCGCGCCTTCTACCCCACCGGCGCGAAGATCGCCCAGGTGGATAGCCGGCCGGAGAGCCTGGGCGCCCACACGCAGATCGATCTCGGCATCGTCGGCGACGTCAAGGCGACGGTGCGGGCGCTGCTCGACAAGCTGCCGGAGACGCGTGACGACGCCTTCCTCAAGACGGCGCTGGAGCATTACGCCAAGGCGCGCAAGGGGCTGGACGACCTCGCCACGCCGGACAGCGCGAAGGGCCAGATCCACCCGCAGTATCTCGCCCGCCTTATCAGCGAGAAGGCGGCGGACGACGCCATCTTCACCTGCGACGTCGGCACGCCCACCGTCTGGGCGGCGCGCTACGTGACGATGAACGGCAAGCGGCGGCTGGTCGGCTCGTTCAACCACGGCTCGATGGCCAACGCCCTGTCGCAGGCCATCGGCGCCCAGGGCATCGACCGGAACCGGCAGGTGGTGGCCCTCTGCGGTGATGGCGGCTTCGCCATGCTGATGGGCGACATCCTCTCCGTTCGCCAGCTGGATCTGCCGCTGAAGATCGTCATCTTCCACAACCGCTCGCTCGGCTTCGTCGCCATGGAGATGAAGGCTGGCGGCTACATCTCCGACGACACCGACCTCAACAGCCCCGACTTCGTCAAGGTGGCCGAAGCGATCGGTATCAAGGGCATCCGCGTCGACGATGCCAAGGCGCTGCCGGCGGCCCTCGACGAGGCCTTCGCCACGCCCGGCCCGGTGCTGGTGGACGTGATGACCGCCAAGCAGGAGCTGGCCATGCCGCCGCAGATCACCCTCGAACAGGCCAAGGGCTTCTCGCTCTACATGATGCGGGCGATCCTGAGCGGCCGGGGCGACGAGCTGATCGAGCTGGCCAAGACCAACTGGCGGTGAGGGGGCTGGTCTTTTCGCGGCCTCATTGCTGGCTTCATGGTTGACCATGGTTCGCCTTCGGCTCAATGGCGAGCCGGCGCATGACGCGGGAGGGCGACGATGAGAGGCGCGGGGATGACGGTGGACGACTACGCGGCGGCGCTGAAGGACATCCTGTCGGCGCACGCCCAGCCAGCGCTCGACCGTCTCGCGGCCATCCGGCAAGCCCTGCCGCCGAAGGCCCGGCGGGTCACGGTCGGGGTGCATCCGGCGCAGGATGGAGACGGCTTCTTCGATGTGGTGGTCCACCTGGAGGGGCCGGACCTCTACGTGCTGAACAAGGCGATAGCGCCGCATCGCGTCCTGTTCGAGGTGAAGGTCGTCGACGGCAAGATGCAGCCGGATGTGCCGATGTTCGACCCCGATGAGGTCGACTTTTCCGTCAACGACGCCATCGTCGACAGCTGCATGGCCTGGCTTGAAGGGCTGTGGCGGCAGCTCGGCGGCGTCGGTCTTCCGGCTGTCGTATTTGGCGAGGAAGGGTATGGCAGCGTGGCGAGCAAGCCGCTGCTGCCGTGAGGCGGGGGCTTCGGGCTGTCCGCCGCCATTCGAATGACGAGGAGCGGGCCGGGTGACGATCGACTTTTATGACGGCAATGCCGCCGACTACGCGGCCGACGGCGGCACGAACCCGCGCCTTCCGGGCTTCCTGGCCCAGTGCAGGCCGGGCGGCCGCATCCTGGAGCTGGGCACCGGCGGCGGCTTCGACGCGCGGGCCATTCTCGACGCCGGCTTCGCGCTGGATGCCACCGACGGATCGGCCGAGCTGGCGGCGATCGCCTCGTCGCGCCTCGGCCAGACGGTGAAGGTGATGCTGTTCAACGAGCTCGACGCGGTCGGCCTCTATGACGGCGTCTACGCCTGCGCCGCGCTGACCCACGCCCCGAGGGCCGACCTCGGCGCGGTGATCGGCCGCATTCACCGTGCCATGGTGCCCGGCGGCATCGTCTGGGCAAGCTTCAAGACGGGAACCGCCGAAGGCCAGGACGGCCTCGGCCGCACCTACAACTATCTCTCGGCCGCCGAACTCGACCAGCTCTGGCGCGCCAACGGCACCTGGGCCAAGCTGACCCTCGAAAGCTGGCTCGGCAGCGCCTACGACCGGAGGCCGACGGAGTGGGCGGCGGTTACGGCGGTTGCGGGGTGATGGGGCGCCCTATAGATGCCGCTCGCTCCATTCTGCCTGAGGTCCTCGCCTTCGCAAGGATGACAATTTATATATAGGATACAAGCGGATAGGGGTTACATGCGCTTGCGAGCGGTGTGTTCCGCGCGAGTGGCGGTGATGACACATTGGGGAGTGGCGAGCGGCTTATCCCAATGCCCCCTAATATAGATGTGTCATCCTTGCGAAGGCGAGGACCTCGGGCAGAATGAAACAATCGGCCGATATCGCGCTCCAAAAGCCGAGCCAGCCTGATGTGGCCTATCGTTCCACCGTCCTGAGGTCTCATCACAGCAGATGAGTACATGCCATGGAGGACCTGCAGGAGGGCCGCTTTGACCGTGTGAATGCCTGGATCGAGGGATATTGAGGCTGGCTTCCGAGGGGGCGATGGGTTCGTTTCGTGTTTTGGCGCCGGTCGCCGCCATGTTGCTTCTCGGGCTGACGGCGGTGGACGCTTACGCCTGTGGCTGACGCAGAAGGATCATGCGGCGCTGGCCGTCGTCAGTCATCCCGCCTGGCAGTCTTCGAGCGCGCCGGAAGAGCGCCGGTGGTGACCGCGCGCATCGGTTGACAAGCGCCATCTTCCGGTTGCCGATCTCCTGGCCGAGCGCCATAGTCTCGTGGCTGGCGCTCTTGCGGGGAAGGGCGCTTTGGGGCGGGGCGTATCGTGTTTGCCAAAGGTTTTTCGGGGTGCGTGGTTGTGACCGCGCTGCTTTTTTCGGCCGTAGAGCCGGCATCGGCCTATTGTTCGAGGCCGACGGCGCCGTCGTGTCCCATGATGGGGAAATTCGACAGCGAGTGGGAGTTCAACTCGTGCAAGTCGGAGATGGAATCCTACCAGAACGACGTGGATAGCTATGTGCGCTGCCTGTCGCGCGAAAGCTCATCCGTCATCGACGAGTACAACGAGGCGGTCGAGCGCTTCAATTGCTACGCGCGCGGCTCGTCCTTCTGTTGAGGCGTGTCGCGGGGGCCGTATGTCGGGAGGCATTGCATGATCGGGAAGATGGTTGTGCTTTGCATCGCCGCGATGATGAGCCTGTCCGCCCCGGCGATCCGTCCGGCTTTCGCCACCGGCGATCCGCAGACTACGAGTTCTGGTTCAACTATTTCTGGCTTTTTCAGCAGGAAGCTCAACATGTTCACGCATCCCAGCGATGCCGCTCACGCGGGCAAGGAGACGTCTGTCATCCTCAAGCGGCAGGTGCCCATACGCTTCGGCGAAGCGTCGCGCTCCTGGCTTGGCGGCCTGCCGATGATGCCGGAAAGCGCCCCATGGCCGCGCGCTGCCAACGGCGCGCCGCTGCATTTCATCGCCCAGATCGACTGCGCCGACCTTCCCGCCAACCTCTGGAACGGGCTCGGCCCGCGCAAGGGCTGGCTGCTGCTGTTCGTCGACATCTTGCAGCAAGAGGACCTTTCGGCGGATGGTGCCGTCCAGGTTCTCCATGTCGATCAGCTCGGTGTGGAGCGGCAGCCGCCGGAGGACATGTCCACGGTTCGTCACGCCATGTCGGACCTCATAGGATATGAAGCCGAGTTCCGGCCCGGCGTACCCAAGATGTGGCGCAAATGGCCCGTCGATCTGGTGGCGCAGGATTACACGCCATCGGACGAGGAGGAGGGCGGGCCGCCGCCGGTCTCGGGAGAGGAGCTCTACGGGGCGCCGGCCGACGACCGGGGCATGGCCCCCTACGAACCCGACGGAAAGCGCCCTCTTACGTGGCGCGGGGCGCTCTATTTCGTGGAAGGCATTGTTCGGGACTACAAGCGCGAAAACTTCGTGCAGCGCAGTCAAGCCGATGATTGGATGAGACGCGTCATCCCGAGGCACGAACCTGATGAGCCGCTGGGCGATAGAGATCGGCAGTGGTTTGATATCACCTTTCATGCCGATGCCCTCGACGAGAACCAGCGCTACACGGCCGCTGACCAGCGTTTGACGTGGGGTGATGCCAGACACTTCGTCGAGGGCACGCTCCGCGACCTCGATCGGCAGGGCTCCGCGAAGTGGGGCTTTGCGGAGGAGCTTCTGACGCAGATCCTCGCAAAGGATCTCGACGCGCCACTGACGGATGCCGATTGGCAGGCGATCGAGACAACCTGCCGCGCCAAACTTGCGGAGGCAGACGCGCGCCGTATCTACATCGACCAACATTTGAAAATGGCGGTTCGCGAGGATCTGATCGACGCCTACGTGCGGGCCAGCGGTACCGGCCCTTCCGTTCCAGACGCGCTGCTTGCGGATGTGGAAGCACGGCTCAGGTCCATCTACGAAAGCCGCCCGCACCGCATGGGCGGCCATCCCCGCCGTGTTCAGCCCGACAGCGGCCCGGTGCCGGATGGGTCGCTGTTGTTCCAGATGGGGTCCGATGACGCCATGGGCTGGTCGTGGGGCGACGCGGGCGCGCTTTACGTGACCATGTCGCTTCAGGACCTGCAGCAGGGGCGCTTTGACCGTGTGAATGCCTGGATCGAGGGATACTGAGGCTGGCTTCCGAGGGAGGTTTCGATGGGTTCGTTTCGTGTTGTGGCGCCTGTTGCCGTGTTGCTTCTCGGGCTGACGGCGGTGGACGCTTACGCCTGCAGTTGCGGAGAACTGCCGCAAGACCTGTTCTCCAGCGCTGATCTTGTGGTCAAGGGCTACATGAAGACGATCACCTACGGCATCGAGTTTCCGGCCGGGAGCTCGGACGAAAGGCAAATCCGACTTGCGCGGGGCGAAGTGGAGATTGAGAAGGTTCTGAAGGGGAGCTACAGCGAACGAATTCTGCCAGTCTACACCGGAAGCGGTCTTGGAGACTGTGGGCGCCTGGGCGAGTTCATCAACGCCGCAGTCTATTATCGCAACGAGAAGTTCGGAGAATTCGAGCTTGGCTTGCAGAAGGTCGAGTACAAAGGGCAGACCTACTACGTGTCGACCATCTGCGATTACGCCAAGGGGCCGAAGTTCGAGGAGGAGGCCGAGCCAACCGAGCCGCCGCCTCCCGTCCGATAAGGGAGCGCTGACCATAGCCGGCGCCCCATCGTCTCCGCTTACTTCACCGCCGCGTTCCCTCCATCGGCGTAGAGCGCCGAGCCGGTGACGAAGCTTGCGTGCGGGCCGGCGAGGAAGAGGGCGGCGTTGGCGATTTCTTCGGGGGCGGCGATGCGCTTCATGGCGTGGAGGCCGGCGGCCCAGTCCTTCTGGGCCTGATCGCCGGCCATGCCGGTGTCGGTGCCGCCGGGCAGGAGGGCGTTGGCGCGGATGCCGCGCGCGCCGTAGTCGGCGGCGATGGCCTTGACGAGGCCCATCAGGCCGGCCTTGGCGGCGGCGTAGGCGCCCATGCCGGGCAGGCCGACGCTGGTGCCGACGAAGCTCGACGTGAAGACGATGGAGCCGCCGCCGCGCGTGAGCATGGCGGGGATCTGCGCGCGGCTGGCCAGGAAGGCCGAGGTGAGGTTGGTGGTCAGCGTATCGCGCCATTCGTCGGGCGTGAGATCGGCCAGCGGCTTGAAGGCGCCGACGGTGCCGGCGTTGTTGAAGGCGATGTCGAGGCCGCCGAAGGCGCTGACGGCCTCTTCCACCAGCGCCTCCTGGCAGGCGGGCTCGCCGACGTCACCGACGACGAGGCTGACCTTGCCGCCCCGGGACTTGATATCGTCGGCCACCGTCTCCAGCGCCGCCGGGCCGCGCGCATTGAGCACGACGGCGGCGCCCTCGGCGGCGAACAGCAGCGCCGCCGCCCGCCCGATGCCCGACGATGCGCCGGTGATGATCGCCACCTTGTTGTCCAGGATACCCATCTGTCTCTCCTTTGCTTCCGCGCAACTCCGGACGCAAAACCGGCGTCCACTTTTGCTGGAGTTGCTCCTGTCGGGGAGACCGAGATAGGAAACGGCGGCTGTCGCCAGACACCCGATTTTCGCCACGCGGGGTGATGACAGCCGAAAACGGCGAGTGCGGGTTTCAGAGCACCCCGCTCTCCAGGATGGTCAGCCGGCCCGCTTCGCAGTCGATCTCGGCGGTGGCGCCGTAGGGCAGGGTGAGCATGGGCTGGGTGTGGCCGAAGTCGAGGCCGGCCAGCACGGGCAGGGCGGGGAGGCCGGCTTCGGCGAGGGAGTCGATGAAGGCGACCTCGATGGCGGCCTGATAGGTGGGGTCGCCCTTGGGGTCGGCGCGGGCGATCAGGATGCCGGAGAGCGCGCCGAGGATGCCTTGCGCCGACAGATTGCGCAGCCAGTAGCGGATGAACTGGGCCGGCGGCGCGTCTTCCGACGTCTCGTAGAACAGGATGGCGCCGCGCCAGACTTCGAGCGGCGGCCACCACGGGGTGGCCTTGACCATCTCGATCACCTCGGCGCAGCCGCCCAACAGGTGGCCGCGCGCGGTGCCCTCGCCCTGGAGGATGCGCGGGGCGTCGGCCGGTTGCAACGGGCGCGTCTGCTCCTGCAGCTCGGGCCGGCTCCAGTCGACGCGGGCCGCCGTCCAGCCTTCGTCGTTGAGGGGGATGAGGCCGATCGGCTCGGCGTCGAACAGCGTCTTGCGCAAGGAGTCGACGACGTAGCGGTGCATGCCGCCGTTCTCGGCGAAGCCGGCCATGACGCTGGGGCCGTAGAACGAGCGGAGGCCGGCGGCGGCGCAGGCGAAATGCAGGGCGGTGGTGTCGGAAAAGCCGAGGAACACCTTGGGATTGGCGGCGATCACGCCGAGGTCGAGGTGCGGCACGAGACGGATGCAATCGTCGCCGCCGATCGAGGCGATGATGCCGGCGATGCCGGGATCGGCGAAGGCGGCCATGAGGTCGGCCGCGCGCGCCTCGGGGTGCTTGGCGAGGTGATCGGCCGAGGCGAGGGCGTGCGGCATCTCGACGACGCGGAGGCCGAAGGTCTCCTCGAGCTGGCGCTTGCCGGCCGCGTAGCGATGGGGAAAGCTGCCCGGCCCGCCCCAGGAGGGCGAGACGACGGCAACCGTGTCGCCCGGCCGAAGGCGCGGCGGCTTGATCCAGGACACCATCGGCTTCCCCCCTCTCTCCACTCGGAGGGCAGGATAGGGCGACTCGGACGGGCCTGGGAAGCGGCGGCGACCGTTCGCCGTCAGGTTTTCCCGCCGTCGCGCACGACGTCCAGCGTGTCCTTCGGGTACTTGCCGATGACCGCATGATATTCGTGGTTGAAGCGGGCGAGGTTGCTGAAGCCCCATTTGGCCGCCGCGTCCCGGACGGAGGTCACCCTGCCGGAGATCAGGTCGCGCCGGGCCCCTTCCAGCCGGCCGGCCTTCAGGAGGTTGTGCGGCGACTGGTTGAGGTGGCGGCGGAAGCCGTCCTGCAAGGCGCGGACGCTGATGCCCAGCGCAGTAGCCAGATCGTGGATGGTCAGCGGTTCGGTCTGGGTGTTGATCATGTCGACGGCCTGCATGACGTTGCGCCGGGAGGCGCTGAAGCGCTCGCCCTTCACGGTGTCGATGCCGCTGATAACGAGCTCGGCAACCGCAACGATTGCGGCGTCCTGAACGAGGTGCAGGCTGGTTTCGGAGAAGTTGCAGTGCGGCCGGCCGTCGAAGTTCTCGCGGTACCGGTTCAGCAGCGCCTGTATCAGGTTGCCGAAGCCGCCGGTGATGGGAAACTCGCGGATGCCGGACCAGCGGGCGGGCAGATTTTCGGAATAGTGTTCAAGGGTTTGATCGAAAACCGAGCGCTTGATCTGGAGCGTGGTGATGGCCGTCGCCTCCGCCGTCGAGTAGCCGATGGCGTGATTGGCGGTGTAGGCGAAACCGATGTCGTGCGAGAGGTGGTAGTCGTCGCTGCGGGTGCGGATTTCGTAGCCGCCGCGCGAGCGGATCTTGATAACGATGTCATCGTTGTCAGATTCAAACGAGGACCTGACGCCGCTGGTGTAGGAGTCGCAGAGCAAGAAGGCTTGGTCGCCGTAGTTGGCTGTCCGGAACAGGAAGTCGTCGTCATCAAGCGTCCTGAGGTGAACGGGTGCGTCGTAGATGACCGACAGAAGATCCTTCACATCGCCTAAGGCGCGGAAGACGCTCTTGTAGCTGGTTCGGCCGGATCCAGTTGGTGTGCCCTTCATGCGCCTCTCGTCTCGACATGCTGCGGTTGCATATCTCGGCGACGTCGCGCGAAGACGCTGACGGCGACCGGATCGCGTGCTGACAGGGTTCGATCTCGGAACTGGATTTACTCGATAGCCACCGGCACGCGGCTTGTCACTGTCAAATGAGAGAGAACAATAAAGTTTGAACAGCCCATCGAAGGGCTGCGTCTCGCCCGCCGATGACGGCGGTCGGCACCGCGTCACGGGGCGCTCGATGCCGGGCCGGACGGGGGATGACCCCTGTCAGTACAAATTGCGCGAGCTTGCACAAATTACGCATTAGGCGGATGTCAGCAAACCGTCACTTATCGTCAATTTTGGTAAGAAAACCCTGACCGAACGGAGGTTGTTCTCCCGTTCCCGTCTGGTCTTCCTGCCCTCGTCTGTCGCTCTATTCGCGCCCTCACCTCGCGTGATGGGTGGAATCAACTTGGCAGATGTGAAGTTGAGTAAAGTTTTCTCGCGTTGTGTTGGTTGTGTCGTTTCTTACTGGGGCGGGAGCATGTTCAACGATATGTCGTCGGCGGAAAGGCTGAGCCACCATGTGTCCGGACAAGCTCGTCCGGATGTCGATGCTTCGAGCGCGGACCATGCCGAAACAAGTGCCGGCAAGCGGCTCGTTGCGCTGGAGATCGCCTCCACCCTGTCGGGCATGACCTTCCCTGAACGGCGCACGGCTCTGCTGATCCTGTCCGGCCTCGTCCGCAGCGAGTGCGACATCTGCACGCTCAAGGCGACCTTCAATGAGCTGATGGCCGCCAAGGCCATTCCGCTTCTCACCGCGCTTCGGCATCACTGCGCCTGCACGTTCCGCCACGCCCTGCACACGATGAAGGTCGTCACGATCATCGCCCGGCGGCTGGGGATCGAGCGCCAGGAACATGCCTCGATCTGCGCCGGGGCGTTGCTGCACGACATCGGCAAGCTGTCGATCCCGATCGGCCTGCTGCGGCTCGCCCGCAAGCTCAAGCCGGCCGAGATGGAGAAGATCCGGCAGCATCCCGAGATCGGCTACGAGGCCATCAGCGACCGGCGGGTGTTCGGCTGGAACGCCGTTCTCGACATCGTCCGCCATCACCACGAGCGTCTGGACGGCACCGGCTATCCCCTTGGGCTGATGGGCAACCAGATCTCGCTCAGAGCCCGTTGCGTCAGCGTCGCCGACATGTTCAGCGCGCTGACCGAGAACCGGCCCTATCGCGCCGCGCTAACCGCTGAGAACGCCTTCCGCATCCTCTCCGACACCGCCGAGGCGGGCAAGCTCGACCACCAGGTCGTCGGCGCCCTCGGCTCCGGCCTCGGTCTCGCGGTGGCCCCGTCCTGATCCCATCACCATGACCGACCTCGGAGGATCGTTCCGGGGTCCGTTGCACCATATGAAGCAAGGAGCACGTGTCGTGTCGTTCAAGAATCTGGCCCTTCAGTGGAAGGTCATCTGCCTGCTCGCGCTGTTGGCCGTCGTCTCATGCGGCGTCATCGGTTATGCGGCGATGCAAATCGACGCCGTCAATCAGGTGAATGGCAGGATCATCGACGGTCCGGCATCGGCGACCACGGCGCTGGCTCGCAGCAACCGCGACATCCGCCAAGCCGAGGCAGGACTCCTGGCTACGGCGATCGCCAGCACGCGGGAGGACGCCGTGGCGGCCGAAGCCATGGTCGACAAGGCGATGAAAAGCTACGAGCAACAGATCGCGCTCGCTGCTAAGGCCTACCCCGAGGGGGCCGAAAAGCTCGCCTTGCTGGCCGAGAAGGCCAAGCAGGTGATCAACGGCCCCTGCAAGGGCGCGTTGAGCATGGTGAAGGCCGCCGGTTCGCCCTTCCGCACCATGCGGGACGGCTGCATCGCGGCCATCGACAAGCAGGCGGACGAGGCGGTGGTCTTCAACGAGGGGATCGTCGCCGAGCGCGACCGGCTCGACCTTGCCGCCGACGACATCGCCTTCCGGGCCGAGGTCGTCTCGATCCTCATCATGGTGCTGAGCAGCCTTCTGGTGATCGGCGTTTCGGTCGTCCTGACGCGCCGCTTCATCGTCGGTCCGGTCAAGCAGTCGCTCTCGGTGATGGAAGCGCTGGGGCGCGGCGAGCTGCAGGTGGACGTTCCGCACACCGACCGCAAGGACGAGGTGGGCGCCATCGCCAGTTCGCTGCTCAAGCTGCGTGCCGATCTCCAGCAGGCGGAAACGGTTCGCGAGCAGCAGAGGGAGGCCGAGGAGGCCGCCAACCTCTCGGTGGTCCACCGCAACGAGGTGGGCGAGCGCTTCGTTGTCGAGATGCAGGACATGGCCAGCATCTTCGCCCAGACCTCCGACGAGGTCGCAGCCAGCGCCCGCGGGCTGTCGGCCACCGCCGAGGAAACCTCGCGCCAGGCGCAGGCCGTGGCCGCCGCCGCCGAGGAAGCGGCCACCAACGTGCAGACCGTGGCCGCCGCCTCCGAGGAGATGGCCGTTTCGGTGCGCGAGATCGCCGCGCAGGTGACCCATTCGGCCGAGATCGCCGACAGCGCCTTCCATGAGGCGCAGGCCTCCAACGAGCGCATCGCCACGTTGGCCGAGGCCGCCTCGGCCATCGGCGACGTCATCAACCTGATCCGTGGCATCGCCGACCAGACCAACCTCCTGGCGCTCAACGCCACCATCGAGGCGGCGCGGGCGGGCGAAGCCGGCAAGGGCTTTGCCGTCGTCGCGGCCGAAGTGAAGCAGCTGGCCGACCAGACCTCCAAGGCGACGCAGGAGATCGAGGTGAAGGTGTCGGAAATTCAGTCCGCCACCCATGGCACCGTCAGCTCCATGTCGGAGATCATCAAGACCATCAGCGGCATCAAGGACGTGTCGGCGGCCATCGCCAGCGCCGTGGAGCAGCAGGGCGCCACCACCGACGAGATCGCCCGCAACTGCCAGCAGGCGGCCACCGGCACCGCGCAGGTGACGCAGAACATTTCCGGCGTCGGACAGGCGGCGGAGATGACCGGCGCCGCCTCCACCCAGCTGATGACCATGTCGGGCGGGCTGTCGCAGAAGGCGGCCAACCTCAAGACGTCGGTGGAAACCTTCGTCAGGGACCTCGCCGCCATCGCCTGACGTTTCCCACGCCCGGGGCGCTTTGCCGCGCCCCGGGGCACGACACATCCATTCGCCGGAGGAGCCCGCGATGGCCGTGACCCAGATGCCGATATCCGAGGAGAATCGAGACCGCCTGTTCGGCCGCGCCGAACAGCTGTTCCAGGCGGCGCTCGACGATTTCGCCCAGCAGGTGCGCAAGGCGCAGGCCGAATGCAACTCGGCCGTGATCGCACGCTATGCCGACGTCTACGGAGAGGCGCGCGCGCTGACCGAGCACTGCCCGATCAACTCCGAGGAAGGCGTCCGCGCGCGGCAGCTGCTGTTCGGGCTGATCGCCTGCATCACCTCGGCGATGGTCGGCGAGTACGGGGTGTAGGCCGCCGCGTGCGGCCATCTCCCCGTTGCTCCCTCAAACTGCAGCATCCTCCATATCCTCATCCCTACCTGTCACTACTCATCGACAGGCGTCCTGCGGTATGGTGAGGATAACGATCATGGAGGTCGCCGCGAGAAGCGGACACCAGACTTAGGGAGTTGAGAGACAATGACGCAGCAGGCCATGGCCGCGGCGATCGCCGAGGGACGCACATCGCTGGGCATCGAGCTCGGGTCCACCAACATCAAGGCCTGCCTGATCGGGCCGGATCACGAGGTGCTGGCCACCGGCACGCACGGCTGGGAGAACCAGTTCGTCGACCGCCTGTGGACCTATTCGGAAGAGGCGATCTGGGCCGGCTTGCAGGCGTCCTTCGCCGCGCTCTCCGCCGACGTGAAGACGCGCTACAACGTCGATCTGACCCGCGTCGGCGCTCTCGGCTTCTCGGCGATGATGCACGGCTATCTGGCGTTTGACGCCGCCGGCAAGCTGCTCGTTCCGTTCCGCACCTGGCGCAACACCAACACCGAGCGCGCCGCCGCCGAGCTGACCAAGACGCTGGGCTTCAACTTCCCGCTCCGCTGGTCGGCCAGCCATCTCTATCAGGCGGTGATCGACAACGAGCCGCATGTGGGCAACGTCGCCTTCATCACCACGCTCGCCGGCTTCGTCCACTGGCGCCTGACCGGCCAGAAGGTGATCGGCGTCGGCGACGCCTCGGGCATGTTCCCGATCGATGCCGCCACCCATGATTACGACGCGCCGATGATGAAGCGCTTCGGCGAGATGGTGAAGGCCCATAAGCCGGGTCTCGACGCGCCGAAGCTATTCCCGAAGGTGCTGGTCGCCGGCGAGGACGCCGGTTCGCTGACCGCCGAGGGCGCCAAGCTGCTCGACCCCACCGGCAAGCTCGTTGTCGGCATCCCGGTCTGCCCGCCGGAAGGCGACGCCGGCACCGGCATGGTGGCGACCAACGCCGTGGCGCCGCGCACCGGCAACATCAGCGCCGGCACCTCGATCTTCGCCATGGTGGTGCTGGAAAAGCCGCTGACTACGGTGCATGAGGAACTCGACATCGTGACGACGCCGGGCGGCGATCTCGTTGCCATGGTCCACTGCAACAACGGCGCCAGCGAGCTCGGCACCTGGGCCGGCGTGTTCACGGAATTTGCCAAGGCGATCGGCGGCAAGTCGGACGCCAACGCCGTGTTCGGCGCGCTGTTCGAGGCGGCGCTGAAGGGCGAGGCCGATGGCGGCGGGTTGCTCGCCTACAACTATCTCGCCGGCGAGCCGATCACCGGCCTCACCGAGGGCCGTCCGCTGGTGGTGCGCACCCCCGGCAGCCGCCTGAACCTTGCCAACTTCATGCGCACCCAGCTCTACGCCGCCTTCGGCACGCTCAGCCTCGGCATGAACGTGCTCACCGAAGAGGGCGTGAAGCTCGACAGCATGTTCGCCCACGGCGGCATGTTCAAGACGGCCGGCGTGGCCCAGCGCCTCTTGGCGGCGGCCATCGGCGCGCCGGTGACGGTGGGCGACACGGCCAGCGAGGGCGGCGCCTGGGGCATCGCCGTGCTGGCCGAGTACCTCCGCAGCGGCAAGGGCAAGGTTCTTGGCGATTACCTCAACGAGCGGGTGTTCGCCGGCGCCAAGCTGGATGTGGCGAAGCCCGACGCCGAAGACGTGAAGGGCTACGGCGCCTGGCTGAGGCAGTACGAGGCGGGCCTGGCCATCCAGAGGGCCGCCACGGAAGCCATCAGCTGAGGCACGCACCCGCCCGAAAAGTTGCAGACTTTTCGGATAGGCGGCTGCGAAAGGACAGCTGAAGAGAGCTGTTTGGGAAGATAGAGCATCCCCGGTGGCGCGCGTCATCGGGGATGTTTTTGTTTGGAGCGTTATAGCGGCAGGGCGGTGGTCTGGAGACCTATATCGGTGTCTCGCCCCTTTCTGCCTGAGGTCCTCGCTTTCGCAAGGATGACAGATTTATATATATGTAACAGTTTGTTAGCGCCGCGACTCGCTCCCTATCACGCTGTCATCCCCGCGAAGGCCGCTTGAATTCGCGCGCGAATTCAAGGTGTACCTCAGGAAGGTAGAGTGAGCGGCTGATATCGGGCAGCGGTTGTTTGGAGCCTGATATCGGCGTTGTGCTCCGTTCTGCCTGAGATACACCTTGAATTCGCACGCGAATTCAAGCGGCCTGCGCAAGGATGACAATTTATATAGAGGGACCAGTTGGATAAGCCGATTGCGAGCTTGGGTGGCGCATCGCCTGCCCCTGGACAGGCTTGGCCTCGTGCGCGCTGTCGTGCCGATATAAGTGTTTGTTTTATATCAATTAACTGTCATCCCCGCGAAGGCGGGGACCTCAGGAAGGTAGAGTGAGCGGCTGATATCGGGCAGCGGTTGATTGGAGCGCGATATCGGCGTCGCGCTCCGTTCTGCCCGAGGTCCTCGCTTTCGCAAGGATGACAGCTTGATAGAGGCGGGAGATAGGGTGGCGAGCGCAGAGCTCTACGCTATCTTGCTGTTTTATATCATATTCCTGTCATCCTGCGCTTCAGGCGCAGGACCTCAGGAAGGTGGGGCGCGCGGTTGATATCGGTCGCCCACGTCACTCCTTGCGCTCGACCTTGTTGTCGGCGCCGCTGATCGACACCTTGGGTTCGGAGGCGTCGTTGCCGAGCGCCCAGGTCACCTGCTGGCTGATGCCCTGCACGTCGAGCCGCGCCGCCTTGCGCAGCGTCAGGTCCAGCTTGTGCTCGCCGCCGGAGACGTCCACCACCGCCGGTTCCGTCGCGGCGCCGTCGATGGTGACGGTCACGATGGATGCGTCGCCGTAGAGCACCAGCCCGGAGGCCGTGCCGGCGATCTTGTGGCCGGAGCCGGAGATATCGAGCTTGTCGGCCGCTTCCACCTCGACGGTCTGCTCCAGGCCGCCGATCGTCACGGAGGCGCAGGTGCCGGTGAGCTTGATCGTGTTGTTCGCCCCGTAGATCCCGACGTCGTCGCCGGCGCAGTGAACGTCGCGGCTGAGGCCACTGCCGTCGATGGTCAGCGGCTCGGCGAGCGCCGGCAGTGCGGACAGGCCGAGAAGGGCGACCGAAAGACCCGAAAGGCGAAACGGCGAAATGGGCATAAGTCTTTCCTCAATTGTTGGTGCCGGCGGTGGTGGCCCATGGGAATAGCCACAGCAACCCGGCTAATATTGTGTCCGTCCATGGCCGCGCGCTGACGGATCAACGCTGACAATTGCCTGCGGCCACTCCCGTTCCCACGGCAATGCCTCGGCCATGGAGGTGTGAGCTTCCCACGGCAGGCGATAAATTCAAAGCGGATAATTGGCGACAGGATTTACTTGGCTGCCGGGCTGTTTTCGTCGTGAGCAGAGCGTGGCAAAGGCGGGGTGGTTGGGGGCGGTTGATTGGAGCGCGATATCGGCGCCGAGCTCCGTTCTGCCTGAGGTCCTCGCCTGCGCAAGGATGACAATTTATATAGAGGGAACAGTGGGATAAGCCGATTGCGAGCTTGGGTGGCGCATCGTGTGCCCCTGGACAGGCTTGGCCTCGTGCGCGCTGTCGTGCCGATATAAGTACTTGTTTTATATCAATTAACTGTCATCCCCGCGAAGGCGGGGACCTCGGGACGAGAAGGCGAGAGGCCGGTATAAGGCTGCGGTTGATTGGAGCGCGATATCGGCGTCGCGCCATGTTCTGCCCGAGGTCCTCGCCTTCGCAAGGATGACAATTTATATATAGGGAACAGTGGGATAACCCGATTGCGTGCTTGGGTGGCGCATCGTGTGCCCGCTGGACAGGCTTGGCCTCGTGCGCGCTGTCGTGCCGATATAAGTACTTGTTTTATATCAATTAATTGTCATCCCCGCGAAGGCCGCTTGAATTCGCGTGCGAATTCAAGGTGTACCTCAGGACGGTGGGGCGCGCGGTTCATATCGGGCAGCGGGGAAGCTTTACGCTGGCCTTTACAGCCGCTTCTTCAGGAAGAAGCGGCGGGGCGTATCGGCGGTGCCCTCCAGCTCGCCGAACTGTTCGAAGCCGAGCTTGAGGTAGAAGGGTTTGGCCTGGAAGTCGAAGGTGTCGAGGAAGATGCCGAGGTAGCCGCGGGCGCGGGCGATGCGTTCGGCTTCGGTCATCAGCGCGCGGCCGAGGCCCTGGCCTCTGAGGGCGTCCGGCACGATGAGATACTTGATGAACAGCCAGTTGTATTCGTCGGAGGCGTAGAGGCCGCCAACGGTTTCGCCTGTGTCGGGCGCTCTCAGCAGGATGCCGAGATCGGGCCGCTCGATGAGGTGGCCGGTGTGCCGGCCGTTGAAGTCGAGCAGGAGCTTCAGGAGCTGGTCGCGCTGGTCGGCGCTCGGCTCATCGGCGAGAATTTCGAGGGTGGGGCGCATCGTTGAGACATGGCGCAAGGCGGCGGCGCTGTCCAGCACTCCCCAGGAGGCGGGGCGGTTTCCTTTCGGGCGGCCCCGGCGTAAGCAAGACCGTGGCAACGGCGGGATGGCGCGAGGATGGCGGAGAAGGACCCCACGGCGGAGGCACTGGCGCTCGGCGAGGAGCTTCGCCGCGTGGTGGGCACCTTCGTTCGCAGCATCCGGCGGCAGGCCGGCACGCCAACCGGTTCGCAAGCGGAAACGCTGGCGCTTCTCGACCGCCAAGGGGAGATGAGCGTTGCCGACCTCGCGGGCGAGCGCAAGGTGAAGCACCAGAGCATGCGCCTCGTCGTGGCGCAGCTCGAGGCGAGCGGCCTCGTCGCGCGGCTGCCCAACCCGGACGACGGCCGCAGCCAGCTGGTGACGCTGAGCGACAAGGGCCGGGCGGCGCTTGCCGAGGCGCGCGAGGCGCGGCGGCGCGAGATCGCGGCGCTGATCGACGCGCGCCTCACCGACGAGGAGCGGCAGGTGTTGCGCGCCGCCATCGGGCTGATCGAGCGGCTGTCCTAGAGCGCGTCCGGCGAACCTTGGTTCGCCAACGTGCTCTATCTCTTTGTTTTTACGCAACTCCGGACGCAAAACCGGTTCCCACTTTTGCTGGAGTCGCTCTAGGCTCTCAGCGAGGCGAGCACGGCCTGCAACGTGTTGAGGCCCCAGTGCTCGCGATAGCGGCCGTTCTCCACCCGGACGATGTCGATGACGTCGATGGCGATGGTCTTGCCGGTGGCCGGAACGCCAAGCAACGCGCCGGTGTGGCGGCCGCCGATGGTCTTGCGGGTGGTGACCCTGTCGCCCTCGGCGATCTGGTCGTGAATGGTCACGGTGAGGTCGGAGATGGCCGGCCGCAGCACGGTTTCGAAGGTCGCCCACATGCTCTCGGGGCCGCTGGGCCGGCCGGGTGGTGCGGCGTGATTGAGGAAGTCGGGCGCCATCAGCTCTGCGAAGGCTTCGGCGCTGCCGTTCTGGATCACCTCGATGTTGAAGCGGCGGACCACGGCCTTGATGTCGTCGGTGGGCATGAATGCTCCATATATACAGTTAGACTGTATAAGTAGACCGACGTGGCGGGCGTGGCAAGCGCGCCGTCAATCCACCGGGCGGCCGTGGCGGCGGTCGAGCCAGCGCATGGCGGGGGTGACGGTGAGGCCGTGCATGAGGATGGAGACGAAGGCGACCAGGGAGAGGATCACCCACAGGCGCTCGCCCTGGTGGAACTCGCCGTGGTTGAGGCCGTAGGCGAGGTAGTAGAAGGAGCCGACGCCACGGATGCCGAAGAAGGCGATGGTGAGCTTTTCCGACAGGGTGGCCGGGATGCCGATCAGCGCCACCAGCCCGGCCAGCGGGCGGATGACCAGCAGGATCAGCGCCACGGCCAGCATGTCGGCCCAGCCGATGCTGGCGAACAGGCCGCCCATGATGGCGGCGCCGAAGGCGATGAGCAGGGCCATCATGGTGAGGCGCTCGATCTGCTCGGTGATGTCGTGCATGTCGCGCTGGAAGTCGTGGTCGCGGTGCGAGTTGCGCAGGGTCAGGGCGGTGACGAAGACGGCGAAGAAGCCGTAGCAGTGGGCCATTTCCGACACGCCGTAGGAGACGAAGGTGGCGGCGATGGCGACGAGGCCGTCTCCCGTCTTCGCCAGCGTGTCGCCCGGCATCTTGAAGGTGGCCCAGCCGAACAGGCGCCCCACCAGCCAGCCGCAGGCGATGCCGGCGGCGATCTCCCAGACGACGTTGAGGGCGAGCCAGCGGGCGAACCAGGGCTCGCCGGTGGCGGCGGATAGGCTGAGCGCGATGGCGAGGTGGACGAAGGGAAAGGCGAAGCCGTCGTTGAGCCCGGCCTCGGAGGTCAGCGCGAAGCGGACGGTGTCTTCCTTGCCCTCCAGCGGGTCGCCCACCTGCACGTCGGCGGCGAGCACCGGGTCGGTGGGGGCGAGGCTGGCGGCGAGCAGCAGCGCGGCCACGGCGCCGAGGCCCAGCACGGTGACGCCAGTGAGCGCGATGGCCAGGATGGAGAGCGGCATGGTGACGATCAGCAGCCGCCAGGCGGTGGCCCAGCCGCGGAAGGAGAAGCGGCGGTCGATCTTCAGCCCGGCGCCCATCAGCGCCACGATGACCACGAACTCGGTCAACCGCTCGGTGAGGTAGGGGTGGGTCATGGGCGAGGTGTCGGGCGCCGACAGCGGCCCGGCGTAGACGAGGCCGCCGATGAGCAGGCAGACGATGGGAAGCGACAGCGGCAGGCGGCGGAGCGCCAGCGGCAGCCAGGCGACCAGCGCGATCAACAGGCCGACGCCGGCCATGACCGCTGGGTATGGATCGATCTCCCAGCCGAAAATCTCCAAGCTCGCCCCCTCGCAACGGTCTCGTGCGGGAAGCTAATGCGCGAGGGGGCAAACGGTTCCGCCGAACGGGCGGGTCCGGCGGTGTCACCCCAGCGCCACGTGGCCGACGGTGTAGATCTGGGCGTTCTGGCTCGTCGCCGGCAGGGCGGACCAGAGGCTGAGGCGGATGCTTCTCCAAGCCGTGGGGTCGAAGCCGGTGACGGTGGCGAGCGCGCCGGTGCGGCTGCGGGATTCGGCGATGGCCGCGTCGCGGATGTCCGCGAGGTTGGCGTGAGGAGGGATCGTCGCGATCTCGCGGCTGGCGTAGCGGGCGGCCTTGAGATCGCCGGCGAGCTGGGCGTCCCAGACCAGCCATGTGGCGACGCTCGGCCAGCCGAAATCGGCCGTCAGCGCGGCAAAGCCGGGGCTCGACAGGAAGGCGTCGATGCCCTCCGGCTCGTCCCAGAGATAGAAGGGCGCGTAGAGGTTCTCGGCGCTCTCGAAGCCGTCGTCCTTGATGCGGGCGGCGAGGTAGGCCTTGAAGACGAGGCGCGGGAAGCCGTCGAGCAGCGGGCCCTTGTCGCGGATGCGGCGGTCGATGATGGACATGTCGTAGTCGGCGGGCAGGGTGAAGCCGTATTGCATGGCGATCATGGCTGTTCTCTTTGGCTAACCGGTTCGAACCAGTGGGCGGCGGTGCCGTCCTTCACCGGTTGGATGCTGATGTAGCTGAAGGGGCTCTCGGGCGCGGCTCCGTGCCAGTGCCGCTCGTCCGGCGCGAACCAGACGCTGTCGCCCCGGCGGAGCTCGACCACCTCGCCGCCCTGGCGCTGGGCGAGGCCGACGCCGTCGAGCACGTGCAGCAGCTGGCCGCGCGGGTGGCTGTGCCAGTGGGTGACGACGCCCGGCGGCACCAAGGCGCGCATCGCGGTCATCTCGCCGTCGCGGCGGCTCGACAGCAGCATCTGCACCTCGAACGGGCCGCTCGACACGCCGGCCGGCGCGGCGACGAAGCCCGCTTCGGCGCGCCAGACGGTCATCTCCTCGGGGCAGGCGGCGCCCATGTCGAAGGGGTTGCTCATCGCGCTGCCTCCACGGAACGGCCGGCCGGAACGCCGGAGCCGAACGACCAGTCGTCGATGGCGGAGTTGGCGATGACGATCATCACGTCCTCCGGCCGCACGCCCGGCGCGGCCTGGAGGTTGTCGACGAGCCGGCGGAAGAAGCGGGCCGTGGTGTCGGCCGAGCGCGTGCGGCCGGTGGTGACGTGGAACAGGATGACATCGTCCGAGCGCGGGCCGCCGCCATAGCTACGATCGAAGATCAACTCGCCGTCGCGGTGCTGGTGGAACACGACGAAGCGGTCGGTCTCCGGCACCTCGAAGGCGTCGACCAGCGCGCGGTCGAGGCTGTCGGCGATGGCCCGGAGATAGGCGGGCGATTTGCCCTCCCTGAGCGATATGCGGGTGAAAGGCACGATGGCGTTCCCTTGATGGCTGTTGACGAGCTAGGGCACGCACATATCCGCGGTGGTGAAACCTCAGGACGGTGGAACGAAGGGGGTAGGCCGGATGAGGGTGGGGTGCGCGATATCAACCTCAGCGTCCCTTCCGGCCCGAGGTCCTCGCTTTCGCAAGGATGACAGCATTATATATAGGGATGACAATCGGTTAGGTGGATGGCTATCATCGCGTCGTCATCGGCAACGCTTTGTCGCTCATACGGCATCAAGCCGCATGGCGCGCACTCCAGCTGTCTCCCCTTTCTATCAAGCAGTCATCCTTGCGCATGCCTCTTGCATTCGCATGCGAATGCAAGGTGGATCTCGGGCAGAACGAAGCGCAACGCCGATATCGCGCTCCAAAAGCCAAGCCGGCATGATCCTCCGCGTTCCAATGTCCCTAACTCCTCTCCCCGCAGATATGTGCATGACGTGGTGTTGACGAGGGGAGGATAGGTCGTCAACATCATCCCTAAAATCAGATTATTCAGGACTAATGGTTCTGAAATTCGGGATGATTGCCATGCGCCTGACCAACCTCGACATGGACGCTCTGCGCAGCTTTGCCTGGGGCATCGACGCCGGCTCGTTCGCGCGCGCCGCCGAGCGGCTGGGCCGCTCCACCTCGGCGGTCAGCGCCCAGCTCAAGAAGCTGGAGGAGCAGGCCGGCACGCCGCTGGTGAGGAAATCCGGGCGCGGCCTGACGCTGACCGACAGCGGCGAAGTCATGCTCTCCTACGCCCGCCGGCTTCTCGCCCTCAACGACGAGGCGGTGAGCGCCCTTGGCGGGGCGGAGCTGGAGGGCTGGGCGCGGCTCGGCATCCAGGAGGATTTCGGCGACACCGTGCTGCCGCGCGTGCTCGGCCGCTTCGCCCGCGCCCACCCCAGGGTGCGGGTGGAGGGGCGGATCGCCCGCAACGCCGAACTGAAGGAGAAGGTCGCCGGGGGACAGCTCGATCTGGCGCTCGCCTGGGACGACGGCGGCGCGCCGGTCGACGAGCGGATCGCCGCCGTGCCGCTCTGCTGGCTGGCATCGTCGGCCGAGGCGCCGGTGTGGCGGCGGGAGGAGCCGCTGCCGCTCGTCGTGCTGGAGGCGCCGTGCCTGTTGCGCACCATCGCCTGCGAGGTGCTCGACCGCCACGGCATCCCCTGGCGCATCGCCTTCGTCACGCCCAGCCTGGGCGGGTTGTGGGCGGCGACGGCCGCCGGGTTGGGTGTGGCGGTGCGTACGTCGCTCGGGCGGCCGGCGACGGTTGGTCTGCTGGACGACAAGCGCTACGGCCTGCCGCCCCTGCCGAGCCTCGGCCTCAGGTTGATCCGTTCGGACCGAGGCGCGAACCCCATCGCCGACCATCTCTCGGAGATCATCCGGGACGCGTTCCGCGAGAGCCTGCCGGCCGAGTGGATGGAGCGGCAGGGGGCGTGAGATGGGGGCGGGAGAGTGATATCGGGGTCGCGCCCCATTCTGCCTGAGGTCCTGCGCTTTAGGCGCAGGACCTCGGGAAGGTAGGACGCGCGGTTGATATCGGGCGGCGTTGGTTGGGGAGCGCTATATCGGCCCCTCGTTCCATTCTGCCTGAGGTCCTCGCCTTCGCAAGGATGACAATTTATATATATGTAACAAACGGATAGCGATTGCGTGCACTTGCGGGCGTTGTGTTTCCGCGTTGTGGCGCTGATGACGCAACGGGGCTTCGCTGTCGGCTTATCCCGCTGTTATCTTTATATAAATTGTCATCCTTGCGAAGGCGAGGACCTCAGGCAGAACGGAGTGCAACGCTGATATAGAGCGCCCGTGCACGCATTGCGCAACGATAGCGACGCGGGAAAGGCGGACCCGATATCATGCCTTCGCCCTTGCGGCTTTCTCCTCACTAAGAGTTCGCGCGCGAATTCAAGGTGTACCTCGTGCCGGAAAGGGCGGGGGAGTGATATTGGGCTCCGTTGCTCCTATGCTGGAGTTGCGCCCGATGTCGGTCGCCAGCTTCGGGAGTCTTGCCTTGGATCGCGCATCGCCCATCCGCACCCTGCGTCCGCCGGCGGAGCTCGATTATTACGACGCGCGGTCGGCGGCGCTGCCGGTCGACATATCGCCGCTTGAGGCCTGGAACCTGATGACCGGTGAGCCGGGGCCGCTGATGCGGCTGGCGTTTCGCACGCGGGATGCGATTTCCGCGCTGTTCGGCGTGCGGCGGATCGGTGGCTTTTCGGGCCGGCGGCGCAGCGAGGTGACGGTCGGCGACCGGCTGGATTTCTTTCTGGTGGAGGCGTCGACGCCCGATGCGCTGGTGCTGACCGCGCGCGACCGGCATCTCGACGTGATGATCTGCATCTCCGTGGCCGAACGGGTGGTGACGGTCACCGCCTCGGTCGTCACCCACAACGCGTTCGGCCGCCTCTACATGCTGCCGGTCGGGCCGGCGCACAGGCTGATCGTCGATCATTACCTCAGGCGGGTGAAGCGCCAGCTCGACGCGCGGACCATGCCGGCCGGCTGAGCCGGCGCTAGCCATGCCCGGTCCGGGCCGATCCGGTTCAAGCGGCGCGGACTGTCGGGCCGATGGGGAGGGCGGCGAGCACGGCGAGGGCCTGTTTCAGCTTGTCGATGGGCGGGGTGCCGAGGCTGAGGCGGAGGCCGCTTTCGGGGGCGGCGGGGTCGACCAGCGGCAGACGCGGCGGCATCAGGATGACGCCCATGGCGGCGGCTTCGCTCGCCAGCCGCTCGGCCGTGTCGGTGGGCATGGGCAGCCAGACGTGGAAGCCCTTCGGGCCATCCGGCCGGGGAACCGGCAGGAGCGAGGCCAGCATCTCGTGCCGCCGCGCCGTGTCGAGGCGGATGGAGGCGGCCACCGAGTGGGCGGTGCCGTCGGTCAGCCACTCGGCCATGATCGCCGACGACAACGCCGAGGCCATGGTGGAGGTGGCCTGAAGGCGCGAAAGCGCCCGCTCGACCAGCGGCCGGGGCACGGCCAGCATGCCCATGCGCAGGCCGGGGCTGACGCTTTTCGACAGGCCGCTGACGTAGAGCGTGCGCTCGGGCGCAAGCGCGGCCAGCGGCGGCAGGTCGGGCCCGGCGAACAGGGAATAGACGTCGTCCTCGACGATGGTCACCTCGTATCGCCGGCAGAGGCGGACGATGTCGTGGCGGCGGGCGGCGCCCATGGTGGCGGCGGTGGGGTTGTTCAGCGTCGGCGTGACGTAGAGCACCGGCGCGGCGCCGATGACGGCGGGCGAGCGGAGGGCCGCTTCCAGCGCCTCCGGCATGATGCCCTCGCCGTCGAGCGCCAGTCCGACCGGGCGGAGGCCGCTGTCGCGGGCCAGCATCAGCGCGCCGGGAAAGGTGGCCGCCTCGGTCAACAGCACGCCGCCCGGCGGGCAGGCGGTGGCGAAGGCCACGGAAAGGGCGTGCTGGGCGCCGTTGCACAGGAGGAGGCAGTCGGCATCCACCTCCAGCCGCTGGCCGGCCAGCCAGCCGGCGGCCTGCGCCCGGTGCTCGGGCCGGCCGGCGGCGGGGGTGAAGGCGCCAAAGGTGCCGGCGTCGAGCCGCTTGGCGAGGCGGACCAGCGTGGCGGCGAGGAGCCGGTTGTCCAGCACCTGCGGCGGCATGTTGACGCCGAGGTCGATGACGCCGTCCGTCCGGGGGGCGAGCCCGGCGACGAACATGCCGCGCCCGCGCACGCTCTGCACCAGTCCGCGCCGCTCCAGCGCCGCATAGGCCTTGGTGACGGTGCCGAGCCCGATGCCCAGGCGATAGGCGAGATCGCGGTGCGGCGGCAGCCGGTCGCCCCGGGCAAGCGCGCCGTCGGCGATATCCTCGGCGATGGCCGCCACCAGCCGCTCACAGGGGCGGCCCTCGGCGGCAAGGCGCGGCGTCCAGGGGGAGGCGAGATGCATGACCGGCTCACGGAAAGTGTCACATGACGCTAATTCGATTGTCGCCATAGTGTCACATGTCTAGGCTGGCCGCCAGCTTCAAGACGCGTCCGCTTGATCCGGACTCATCCGGTTCAAAACGGGCAGCTCAAGCGGGTTTCGGCCTGACCGGCCGGCGCCCGGTCGGGCGCTTCCGCTTCCGTCAGCTTCCGCCCGGAAGGTCGAAACCAGACGGAAACGGTGTGACTTCAACCCCAGGGTGACCTCGTGACGCTCGACCTGATCCTCGCTTTTACGGCCTATGCCTTCGTGACCTCCATCACCCCCGGCCCGAACAACACCATGCTGCTGTCCTCGGGCGCCACCTTCGGCTTCGGCCCCACCGTGCCGCACATCCTCGGCGTCAACCTCGGCTTCTCGGTGATGGTGCTGGCGGTCGGCCTCGGGGCGGGCGGCGTGTTCGTCGCCGTGCCGGTGCTGCACGAGGCGCTGCGTTACATCGGGGCGGCCTACCTCCTCTACCTCGCCTGGCGGATCGCCCGCTCGGGCGGCGTCAACGGCGCGGGCGGACGGGCGGCGCCGATGACCTTCCTGCAAGCGGCGGCGTTCCAGTGGGTCAACCCCAAGACCTGGATCATGGCCATCGGCGCGATCACCGCCTACACGCCCGAGAACGGCTATTTCCTCAACATGCTGGTGGTCACCGCCGTCTTCACGCTGGTCAACGGCCCCTGCGTCGCCGCCTGGGCGGGCTTCGGCACGCTTCTGAAGCGCGTCCTCGACCGCCCGGCGCTGCTCCGGGCCTTCAACGTCGCCATGGCGCTGCTGCTGGTCGCCTCGCTCTACCCGATCCTGACCATGGAGGGGTGAGGCGCCCTATCGCGCCGCCGGGTTGAGCGAATAGGTGCCGATGGCCTCGCCCTCGACCAGCACGTGGACGGCGAGCGCCGCCTCCAGCGCCGGGCCGTCGAAGGCGCCGGTGAGTCCAAGCGTGGGGGTGTCCAGCGCATAGATGCGGACGGTGTAGCGGTGCGGCCGGGCGTCGTTCATCGGCGGACAGGGGCCGTCGTAGCCGCCGTAGGTGCCGGCCATGTCGGCGTTGCCGGGGAAGAAGCCGGTGAAGACGTTGGCCCCGCGCAGGCCGTGCGGCGTCTCACCCACCCCCGGAGTAAAGGCCCCCGGAGGCCCTGGAGATATCTTTTACCGCGCTGTTTCAGACTTGTTCAACAAGCCTGTGGAGGCACGACGCCCTTCCGGAGAGCAGAATCTAGCGAAGCCATTCAATCCGGGACGGGACTGCGACGGAAACTGTAAAACTTGTCCTCCCAACAGAATTTGGCAACATACCGGTATCGACCATGGCTCAACGAACGGTGTTCACTATCATGGGATATTCTGGAGCCAGGATAAGAGTACCTGTATGTGCGACCGTCGCCGTGTAGACGGCGCGACACCCGATAGCATGAGATGAACATGTGCAAAGATATAAACACTCAAATGGAGAGTTTTCGTCTCGCTAGCCGGGAGTTGTTTAATAACTACTTTTTGCCCATCTGCCGAACGAATGACGTCGTTAGCTGGGATTTAACGGAAGGATATTCCAGAATTCGATCTTTGCTCTTTCGAGCACTTGTAACAACTCAAGTCGAGACGGCACTTGAGGAATATGGAGATGTTCAGAAAAAATTGCGAGTAGTTTTGCGTGAGGGAATAGATCAAGCGCCAGCCCTGATCAACCGAGATATTAGTTCTGGATATTGGGATCACCCAATAGATAAAATTGATAGAACCGTAGACCTGAGATACGAGCAGTTTTTTGATTGGGACCAGTTCGAGCAAATGGATAATAGATATGTTATGGCTGTCATCGATTCTTGGCCTACCTATCCAGAGGCCAAAAGCAAGCGAGTCCTGATTGACTGGATGTATGTGAAATTCGATTTGGAGAAATAGTGATTGACATCCGCCAACTATAGCCTAGGTGTCCAGATGATGCTTTAGGTGGTCAGGATTGGGCCGTTGCGCTGGCGGTCAACTCTACCATCATGATGAAAACACGGCCGGCTATGGTGCGCGTGCGTATGGCTTTGCATCAGGGAGCCACTTCTGAAGAAACTTGGAACTCCTCCCCTCGCCGTGAGGGAGAGGCGGATGGACAGGTGAAGGATGGGACAACCAACCAACACTCCGTCTACCCCCGCCCTGTCGGGAGGGCTCATACCGTTTCCTTCGGGTTTCGACCCTTCGGGTGGCCCCTGACGGAGACGGAAGCGTCCGACCGGGCGCTGGCCGGTCCGGCCGAAACCCGCTTGAGCCGGATGAATCCGGATCAAGCGGAATGCGCATAAGGTCCCCACAGTCCGCCGAAGCTCTTTTCAGAGACGGTGGCGGGCTCTGGTATCAGGCTCCGGCCACGATCTCCTTCAGGCGGGCCATGGCGTCGGCCGAGAGCCGGCCCTGCCACACCGCCTCGACGTTGTCGCGGATCTGCGCCGCCGAGGTGAAGCCGGGGATGGGGATGGTCCGCTCGGAGGCGCCGAGCACCCAGGCCAGCGCGCCTTGCGGCATGCTCCTGTCATCGGCGGTCAGCAGGGGCGCGATCTTCTCGAGGATGGCGAGATAGTCCTCGTTGGCGGCGCCGGCCTTGAAATACTTCAGCCATGGCACCGAGCTGGCGCGCACGTCGGTGCCGGTCAGCGTGGCCTTGCGGCCGTACTTGCCGCTGAGCAGGCCCATGGCAAGCGGCATGCGGGCCAGGGAATAGAGGCCGCGCGCCTCGACCAGGGCCAGCATCTCCGGCGCGGTGTCGAACACGTTGAGGTCGTGCTCCACCACCTTGAAGCCGGGGTAGTCGGCGACGGCGGAGACGAGGCGCGGGTGGTCCGAGCTCCAGCCATAGCATGTCATCAGCCCCTCGGCCCGCATCGCCTCCAGCGTGTCGAAGATCGGGCGCGCGACGTCGAGGGCGAGTTCGTTGTGGTGCAGAATCACCGCGTCGACCGACGACCGGCCGAGCCGCGTCAGCGACCCTTCGACGCCCCGGCGGATGCCGGCGGGGCTGAGGTCGTCGGGCTCCATGACGCGGGTGACGGGATCGCCGATGTAGCCGCACTTGGTGACGATGACGGCGTCGTCCTTGTCCTTCAGCGCCTCGCCCAGGATCAGCTCGGCGTTGCCGGCGCCATAGGCGGCGGCCGTGTCGAAGATGCGCACGCCGAGATCATGGGCGAGGCGGATGCCGGCGATGGCGTCGTCGCGCGACACCGAGCCGTAGCTCGACGGCCCGCTCGGCCAGATCATCATGCCGCCGGCCGCCCATGTGCCGAGGCCGATGCGCGGCACCACGGCGCCGTTCCAGAGCCGGATGGTCTCCACGGGGTGGGTTTGGGTGAGCGTGTCTTCGTTCGACGGCATGGCAAATCTCCCTGTTTGCCCTGCCGACATAAACGCAGGAGTGAAGCGATTTAAGCGTGCAGAAATGAAAGACGGGGTGCAGGGATGAAGGATGGGGGAGGCTAGTTGGGCAAAACCAACTCAACTTAGCTCCTTAACTGCCCCGGCAAGGCGGTTTCGAAGCTCAGCTAGATTCCTGAAACGATCCGGGTGTCTGAATCTCGCAATACTGCGAATCGCCGTTTCGATGGACTTCTTCAGCGAAGTCCTTTGATCAGTTGTAAGGCCGTGAGAATATCTATCAACAATTTCCGCGTAAATTCGCATTACGGAGAGCGGATGATAAAGGTCGTCATTTTTGCGCGCTAACACTGACTGCAACAATGCTATGGCCTCCCTCTCACGGCTGCCGTCTAAACTTACGCCTTCCTCTCTCGACTGTGTTAGTAATACTCGGGCTTTATGGTTGTCTATTTGATAGGTGTCCCAGTTAACGCGACGGCGTGCAAGACCATAAGCGGTATCAATAAACCGGAATGAAATATCAAAGTGTTTCTCGTTCATTGTGCATATAGACCGTTGCACCCAGAATAATGGATCTTCGGCGGCGAAAGATAGGGATCGGCACTCGTCATAGAATCTCTCAACCGCAGCATTCTCACGATCACCCTTGATAATTCTTCCGTAAACGGAGAATTTTAAGAGTCCTTTTGCCATCATTACGAGATCGTATTCATCTATAAAATACTTATTGATGTATGTAATTCCGGATTTGACAACATCTAGAATGGTTTCTATGTTAAATACATGTTTTAGAATGAACTCTGCGAGCGCTGGTGATCTAATGCTTAGGTCGCCCTCGTCAATTCTGACGAGATGTCCTAGTTCGTGTTCATTTAGTGACGCGCGTATATCTTCATGAGCGCCGGGGTAATCCAGTAAGTTGGAAAGAAGCCAAATTTGGGAAAGGTCTTGATACCCTGCATGAGTCAATACGGCGCCAAAGATGATGAGATCCCGAACCCCTTTCTCGAGTTTTTGGATGTTGGTAAGAAGTTCTTCGACCTTAGTGTGGAGGGCCCCGGTTTCGTAGAGACTCAGAACGATATCTCGGAGTTGGCCGCTACAAGTACGCTCAATGAAAGCTAGTTTCTCTGATTGGGAGAGATCAGCGTACTTCCCAAGTAGCCCATTGACCGATAAGTAATCGACCATGCGCTGTGTTTCTTCTCGTGTCGGAGTGTCAAGATCTATGTCGACTGTGGTTACGTTCGCTAGTCTGGATTTAACCGACGATGCCGAGGTGTCAAGGAAGCCAGTTCGAACTGTGGCTAAGATAGTGATGTTGTTCTTTTTGAGTTCCAGTATAGATATAGGAAGCTTGGGGAAGCGCATAATATCATCGAATATTATTAACGCTTGATCATCCATGGACTCAAGATAGGCGAGAACTTCTCCAATGTTATCTGGCTCGCGTTGCACCTTTAATATGCGATAGTTTTTCTGCGAGTACAAATAACCAATTTGAAAAGCGAAAACTGTTTTTCCGTTTCCAATGTCCCCATTTACAAGTATAGGCATAGCGCTGGAAGCATTGTTACCCGCTCGGTTGTATGCATTCCGGCTGCGCGATATTGTATATGCCTTGGGTTCTGCGGAAATGTCTGCATTGGATAGTTTTCCCAGATCTGGCATCCCTGAGATAAGTAGGCGTTCGATATCTATTGCTGACACTGGAGCCTGCACCTTTGGCGTAAAGAATAGCTCCTGCAGTGATGTAGGAAGTACCGCATATGACCTGATAGGAACTCCTGGTCGCTTTGTTCCCAAGTGGGACGCAAGTGCGGCAAGTCCGATCGGGTGCGGGGTTCCAAACTTTTTAAGGCGCGTGAGGGTTGGGCGTTTCGTATCAAGGCTTGTAATGAAGTGTATTTTCTTCATGACCTCTGGCGGCATTGCTCCTATTAATCTTCGAATATCTATATCAGTGAGAGAGAAACCGACAAATATTACATTTGATGAAGACAGTATATCATTGTAAAATGCACGTATCCAGGGCGACTTTAAGAATGGGGAATTGTCTCTTTGCCGTTCTGTTAGGAGGAAAGATTTTGCAAACTCTCTCTCAGATGCCTTCATTATGTTCCCATAGATATGAAGTACCTGCGTAGTCGCTTGTAGCGTTGGGCTTACCGGTTCGCTTATGTCGTGTGTAGTATACGGTTTTCTATTTGTAGTAAGAATTGTCTCGACAACGTCATCGTAGTTCGTGGTGTAAATTCTTTTCCAAGGCTGTACAACAATTGTTTCTTGATCTGAGGTGTATGATTTTGTTCTAAAATTTGAGTGAAGTGCGGAAATTGTGTCATCGTTGCCGCGTATACTTTGAAATTCCTCTGCTGCTGTATCTAGGTCGTAATCGGCTGTAGAGGTTATTCCAACTTCATTTAAAAGATAAGTGACTAGCGAGGATACGTCTTTAATACTGTCGTTATTGATATTTGTCGCTTCCGCGGAAAAGCCAGCTCCGAGGAACAAGATGGAGGTTCCTGATTCGATTGTGGAGATTGCGGGTAGCATTATTGTATCCAGGTCTAGAAGAGAGTCTGGATTAGGTTATCGCGTAAAACTTGCATGGCATAGAGGTGGTGTTGTATTTGTTGCCGAATATGTATTAACGCTAAGTGCGACTGGGCAGGTATCGATAGGCGGGATGACTGCGACCGTTCAGCTCGGATGAGAGTTTTCGTGTACCAGAGCCGGACGGGTATTGTTCAAGGCCCACACCCCCACCTCCTCGAACACCGGCTTGCCGAAGTAATACCCCTGGACAGATACGCCCCCATCCCCCTCAGCGTGTAGAACTCCGCCTCCGTCTCCACCCCCTCGCAGAGGGCGGTGATGCCGAGGTCGGCGAGCATGGCGAGGGTGTGGGCGACGATGGCGTGGCGGGCGGGGGTGGTGTCGATGTTGCGGATGGGGTCAGGTCGGGCTGGAGCGGAACAGCGGGCCGTCAGCCTGTCTTGAGACTCTACCGGGGTAGGCATCGCTGGCATTCGTCTACTCGGCTTTGGCGCCTCTGGTGCTCACGTATCGCGGTTGTCGGGCCGGTTTCTCGTGACATTCTCCTTGGCATACCGTAACATGTTACGGAAGAGGTGGAGATCATGCCGAGAGCCACGAACGAACCAGTGCCGCCGCCGAAGCGCATGGCGAACTATCGCCAGCGGATGCGCGCTGCCGGGCTGCGCCCTGTTCAAATCTGGGTACCGGATACGCGCTCGCCAGCCTTTGCCGAGATTTGCAGGCGGCAGGCGCGCGCCGTTGCTGCGAGCGATCCGGCGGGCGATGACGTGATGCGCTTCATTGAGGACGCTTACGAATGGCCGGAGCCGTGATGCAGCGCGGCCAGTTCGTTCTGATTGACGTGCAGGGCGATTATGGCAAGCCGCGCCCTGCCTTGGTCGTACAGAGCGACCTGTTTGCCGAGTTGCCGTCGGTTGTCGTCTGCCCCCTCACGACAACTCTTCGCGCCGACGCCGATCAGTTCCGTATCGACGTGCAGCCCTCGCCGTCGAACGGGCTGCGCCAGGCATCGCAAATCACCATAGACAAGATTGTCGCCGTTCCCGTTGCCAAGGTTGGCGCGGTCGTCGGCCAGGCGGACGACGCCCTCATGCTCCGCGTCAACAGGGCCTTGGCGGTGTTCTTGGGCATTGTCGGGTGATTTACCCCCAGGCACCCACCCCCTCGAACACCGGCTTGCCAAAGTAGTACCCCTGGAACAGGTGCGCGCCCATTCCCCTCAGCGTGTCGAACTCGGCTTCCGTTTCCACGCCCTCGCAGAGGGCGGTGATGCCGAGGTCGGCGAGCATGGCGAGGGTGTGAGCGACGATGGCGCGGCGGGCGGGGTTGGTGTCGATGTTGCGGATGAGGTCCATGTCGAGTTTGACGATGTCGGGCTGGAACTTCGCCAGCAGGCTGAGGCCGGCGTAGCCGGCGCCGAAGTCGTCGATGGCGGTCTTGAAGCCGATCTCGCGGTAGGTGGTGAGGATGCGCAGGAGGTGGGCGGTGTCGAGCGGCTCGTTCTCGGTGAACTCGAAGATGATGTTGTCGGGCGGGAAGCCGACGCGGCCGGCGGTTTCCAGCGTCTGCCGGATGCAGGCGCGCGGCTCGTAGACGGCGTTGGGCAGGAAGTTGATGGACAGCTTGGTGTCGCCGCCGGCCGGGAACAGGCGCGAGGCCAGCTCGATGGCCTTGACGCGGCATTGCTGGTCGAACCAGTAGCGGTTGTCGGCATCCACCTTCGAGAGGATGCTGCCGGCGCCTTCGCCGGCCGTGCCGCGCACCAGCGCCTCGTGGCCGAAGATCGTGCCGGCGCGGGTGTCGACGATGGGCTGGAAGGCCATGGAAAAGGCGAGCGGGAACCCGCTGTCGCGCCGGCACCCCTGACATCCCGTCTGCATGGCGGCCCCTCCGTGTCGCTCATCATTAGCCCGGGCGGGGTTACGGCGGCGTAAAGCCGGGCCAGGCGTCGGGCCACGCCCGCCCTTGCCGTCGTCGTTCCGGTCAAAATTTGGAGGAAACGGCGGCGGACTGAACCGTTTGCCCGTCGTTTGCGTATTTCTCTCCTGAGACCATCCGGCGCCGGGGCGCCGGCCAACGACAGGAGAGGAGAAGACCCATGACGTCACGCGTCCTGATCGCCATGCTCGCATCCCTCACGGCGGCGCCCGCGCTGGCCGCTTCCGACGCCACGCTGTTCGGCCTGTGGGCGCGCGGCGACGGCAAGGCCAAGGTGAAGGTGGAGCGCTGCGGCGACAACATCTGCGCCACCAACACCTGGGTGCGTGAGGGCACCAAGGGCGAGAAGGCCGGCGACGTGCTGGTGATGTCGGTCAAGCCCGACGACGGCGGCAGCTGGTCGGGCACCGCCTTCGACCGCCAGCGCGACCTGACCTATCGCATGACGCTGAAGGTGGGCGAGATGCGGATGACCACCGAGGGCTGCGTGCTGGCCGGCGTCATCTGCAAGGAGATGGCCTGGACGCGCCTCGCCAGCGAATGAGCGGCGAGGCGGTCCGCTACAGGTCCCGCGCGATCAGCCGGCGCGCAGGGTGGTGACGAAGTTGCAGACTTCCTTCTGAAGGGTCGACGACTGGCCGTTCAGCGTGGCCGACAGCGTCATCAACTGCGTCGAGGCGGCGCCGGTCATTTCGGCGGCGGTGCTGACGCCCGAGATGTTATTGGTCACGTCGGTGGTGCCGGTGGCGGCGAGCTGGGTGTTGCGGGCGATCTCGTTGGTCGCCGCGCCCTGTTCCTCGACGGCGCTGGCAATGGCCGCCGACGAACTCTGGATGCTGGTCACCGTGCGCACGATGCGCGAGATCGCCTCCACCGTGTTGCCGGTGGCGCCCTGGATCTCGGTGATCTTGCGGCCGATCTGGTCGGTGGCCTTGGCCGTCTGGTCGGCCAGCTGCTTCACTTCCGATGCCACCACGGCAAAGCCCTTGCCGGCCTCGCCGGCCCGCGCCGCTTCTATGGTGGCGTTGAGCGCCAGAAGGTTGGTCTGGGCGGCGATGTTGGAGATCAGCACCACCACCTCGCCGATCTGCTGGGCGGCCTGCGACAGCGTCTGCACGTTGTGGGCGCTGGTCTCCGCCTCGACCGCCGCATCGCGGGCGATGGAGGACGACTGGCTCACCTGCTTGGAGATCTCCTGGATGGAGGTCGACAGCTCCTCGGCGCCGGCGGCGACGGTCTGCACGTTGCCGGCCGCCTCCTCGGCGGCGCCGGCCACCGCCTGCGCCTGCCGCGCGGTTTCCTCGGCCGTGGCCGAAAGGTTCTTGGCGGCGTCCGCCACTTCGGCCGACGACTTGGCGAAGGCCTCGGCCAGCGTGCCCATCCGGGATTCGAAGGCGTCGGCGATCTCGTTGCGGGCGCGGATCAGGGCCTCGCGGTTCTTCGCCTCGCTGTCGATGGCCTGTTGGCGCAGCCGCTCGGTTTCGGCCAAGCTGTCGCGGAAACTCGACAGCGCGTCGGCGATCATGCCCACCTCGTCCTTGCGCTTGAGGTAGGGCACCTCGGTGGCCAGCTCGCCGGCGGCGATGGCCTTCATGCGCATGGTGATGGTCTTGATCGGCGTGGAAATGGTGCCGTTGAGCACGAGGACGCCGAGGGCGGCGAAGGCCACCATCAGCACGCCGCCGGCGATAATCGACCAGGTGATGGAGGAAAAGGCGTTGTCGCGCGCCTTGGCGCGGTCGCCCAGCAGGCCTTCCTCGGCGCCCTTCAACTCCTTGACGACGGCGCGGATGCCATCCATCGACGTCTTGCCGGCGCCGTTGCGCTC
The DNA here is from genome assembly GCF_950100655.1 of Pleomorphomonas sp. T1.2MG-36. Taxonomy (NCBI): domain Bacteria; kingdom Pseudomonadati; phylum Pseudomonadota; class Alphaproteobacteria; order Hyphomicrobiales; family Pleomorphomonadaceae; genus Pleomorphomonas; species Pleomorphomonas sp. T1.2MG-36. The sequence continues at coordinate 3,720 of NZ_CATNLY010000002.1, read as the reverse complement.
GAGGTCGCGGGCCGCCTCGCGGGTGGCTTCGGAGCCCATCAGGCCGATGCCCTTCTCGGCGACATTGGTGCGCCAGGCGTCGGCGGCGGCGGCGATCTGGTCGAGCCGGCCCTGCTGGGTCGGGTTGTCGGCCGTCAGCGTCCTGAGCTGCTGGAAGGCTGCCTGAAAGTTGGTGTGGCCGGACGTGTAGGGGCCGAGGTTGTCGTCCTTGCCGGTGATGAGGTAGCCGCGAAAGCCGGTCTCCTGGTCCACCATGGCCGCCTGCATGGCGTCGGCCTGCTGCAGCACCTTGTACGTGTGGTCCGTCCAGCCGTCGGCCTGTTCGAGCGCCTGCTTGTTGGTGAATATGTAGACGTTCAGCGCGACGGAAATCAGGATCATCGCCGCGAACGCCGCCAGCAATTTGTAGGCGATCGACATGTTGCTCAGCATTTCATCTTCGTCCTTCTTAGGTTCCGACGAAAGATCGACTTCGAAAAGGCATGGACGAGCGTTCGCGGAGTGGCCCTTCGCGTGCGCAGTCCAGTCGGATGTCTCAGATTGCATTCGGTTCCCGGCCGTCGGCCGCTCCGGATTGGGCGGTCGGCAGGGTCGGGGGCGCCCTACGTGCGGTCGACAAAGGGGCGCTTCACACCAGAGCGTGTGTCGAAGCGGAAAGCTTACTGTTCGGCGGCGAATTTGCTGCCCGCATGGTTAACGGGACATTAATGGAATGGTTTCTGAACGCCTCGCGGCAAGTATTCGCGGCGTATTCGGTGATGTTATTGATGTTAATAGTTATCTATGGTGCGAGGTGATTTGTGGATTATCCGACTGAAAAATAAGTTGAAATTTCTCAGCTCCATTATTTCTCGCGAATTATGCGTATGCGAGAAGCGAAGCCTACCTACAACTTTTACGGAGGGTGGCGGTCGCGCCAAGTAAATTTGCGTCGGCTCATTTTGCAAGCGGCGGGCGGGGCCTCGGGAGCCGCTTCCGCCGGGTGGCGGTGTCGAATCACGGTTGTCGTGCCGGGGCGGCGCAACGCGTGGGCGGTTGGCCGGTTATCTGGCCAGCGCCGTCAGCTCGTCGTTCTCGTGCACGAAGCGGCCCGGCTCCTGCCGGCCGATGAGGGCGACGATGGCGTCGGCCACCGTTTCGGCGTGGATGCCGGCGTAGCGGCTGAACGGGCCGATCATCACCGGCGCCAGGGCTTCGAACATGCGCTGGCCGAAGGCCTCCATCGGCCGCCGTTCGCGACGCTGGCCGATCAGCATGCCGGGATGGATCAGGTCCACCCGGGCAAAGCCGAGGTGGGTGACCGTCTGCTCGATGGCGCCCTTGGTGCGCAGGTAGAAGCCGGGGCCGCCGGCGCCGACCGAGGTGACCAGGATGAACTGGTGCGCGCCGAGCGCCCGCGCCCCCTGCGCCACCGCCTGCACGTAATCGTGGTCGACGCGGAACATGGCGTCTTCCGAGCCGGCGGCGCGGATGGTGGTGCCGAGGCAGGAGATGCCGACGTCGATGCCCTCGGGCGCCAGCGGGCCGAGCAGGGCGGCGGGCGCCATGGTCAGCCGTTCGAAATCCACCTCGTGGCCGCCGGCCGGCGAGCCGGGGCGGACCAGGCTGGTGACGCTGGCGTCGAGGCGCGCGGCGAGGCGGCTGCGCACCAGACTGCCGACCAGCCCGGTGCCGCCGGCAAGAAGCACGCGTCGGATCATCGATGCCTCCCTGCGATCATCGCCGCCCGCGCCGGGCGGAGCGCCATGGGGTCGAGCCATCATCCGGCCGGCGCTGAGCGGGGCGGCCGCCGGATGGTGCCTCGGGTGGAACGGGCGCCTTGCGCCTGTCCGACGTCGTCGGAGCGAGCGGCGCTCAGGGCCGCAACAGAACCTTGCCGATCTTGCCCGGGGCTTGCGAGGCGAGCACGGCGTCCTTGATCCGGTCGAGCCCGAAGACGGCCTCCACCGGCAGCTTGAGTTCGCCCGAGGCCACCAGCCGCATCAGCTCGCCGATCAGCGCGGCGCGCTTTTCCGGCGCCATGTCGGCGCTGACCTTGGCGCCCCAGAAGCCCTTGACCACGGCCTGCTTGAAGATGGTGGCGCCCGAGGGGATGCGCATCGGCTCGCCGGCCATGCTGCCGAAGGAGACGAGCAGGCCGTTGTCGCCGAGGAGGTGCATCAGGTCGCCGCTGGCGTCGCCGCCGATGGAATCGACCGCCGCGCGGATCGGCGCGCCGCTGGTGATCTCGGTGACGCGCTCCTTCCAGCCGGGCGAGGCGGTGGAGACGGCGTTGGCGATGCCGAGGCTTTCGAGCTCGCCGACACCCTGGTCGCGGCGGACGAGGTTGACGACGTGGATGCCGCGCGCGGCGGCCAGCATGGCCAGCGTCTTGCCGACGGCGCCGTTGGCGGTGTTCTGGATCACCCAGTCGCCGGTGTCGACGCCGAGGAAATCGAGGAGCGTGATGGCGCTGAAGGGCATGGCGATCAGCTGGGCGGCGGCCTCGTCGGCAATGGCCTCGGGCAGCGGCACCAGCGATTTCGCCGGGGCGAGGAAATATTCGGCCCAGGTCTCGTGAACGCCGGCCGCCGCCACGCGCGTGCCGGTGGTGATGCCGGTGACGCCGGGGCCGAGCGCGTCGACGATGCCCACCGCCTCGGTGCCGCCGATGGCCGGCAGCGCCGGCTTGTAGCCATACTGGCCGCGCACCGTCCAGAGATCGTGGTTATGGATGGGCGAGAGGATCGTCCTGATCCGCACCTCGCCGGCCTTGGGCTCGGGCAGGGGGGCGTCGGCGGGCGTCAGAACCTCGGCCGGTTCGCCGAAGGTGCGGTGAAGTGCGCTCAGCATGGGTCATGTCCTCGTGACGTGGGTCAGGCCTGGGTCTGCCACTCGGCCAGCGGAAAAAGCCGATCATACGCCCAATTGAACACGAAGGCGTAGGCCATGTAGAAGGCCGCGAAGGAGATGTCCATCATCAGCGCCTGCCACAGCGTTATGCCGAGGTAGAAGGCGATGAAGGGCATCAGCACGGCCAGAAGCCCCGCCTCGAACAGGATGGCGTGGAACACCCGCATCGCCGTGCCCTTGGCGGTGTTGCCGCGCGCGGCGCGAAGGCCGAGATCGAACAGGTAGTTGTAGACAAGGTTCCACAGCGTCGCCACCACGGCGATGATGGCGCTGAGCACGCCGATGTCCAGCATCGGCTGGCTGAACGCCAGCGCCCCCAGCGGCGTGACGAGCGCCAGCCCGATGATCTCGAAGCTGACGACATGACGAATACGATCGGGCAAAGAACGCATGCAACCTCCTGCTGCCGGCTGACGGGGGAGGTCGCCCTCGGTTGGACGGGGAAGATACAGAGGGATGCGGTGGGGCGCAACGTTGGGGAGGGGGCGACCGGGGGGGAGGGCGATGCGGTGGATGGGGTCGCGATCGGCTTATCCCCCTGTTCCCTCTATATAAATCGTCATCCTTGCGCAGGCGAGGACCTCGGGCCGGAAGGGGCGCGAGGTTGATATCGGGCGCCCTGTTTTATGGAGTTTGATATGGGCCGCAGCGCCATCTCGTCCTGAGGTCCTCGCCTTCGCGAGGATGACAGGAGAATTATATATACCCCGACTCCGTAGAATCCCGGCAAATAGCTGGGAAGGCTTGCGGAATAGGTTCTGATGGATTCTGATTGCGGGATGATCAGAGGCCAATTCCTGACCGCTTCAGAACGCCAGCATTTGCTAT